>JAIOPF010000271.1 GCA_021414045.1 Deltaproteobacteria bacterium
AGGCTCAAGCATAAGAGCATGAAATGGCGCATTCATCCCCCTAATGAACGCCCTTTCGTTTGTCAATTATCGGATCCCGTCGGTTCCGCGATCCGGGGCAAGCGGCGAATCACCTCTACCAGAGCTGGCGGCGGAGTCGTCAGCTTGCGCGACTTGAGGTCGATCCAGGCGCCCTGGCTGAGAACCACGGCGGCCCTTTTTCCGTCCTTGCGGAAGAATTCGTTCTGGAAGGTGAAGCGCGAGCCGTCCTCGTTCAAGGCGGCCACTTGCAGGTTTCCCGTGAAGGCGTCCAACAGGTGGATTTCCTTGAAGTAGCGGATTTCATCCTGAAAGATCAGCGGCCCGAATTGCAGCTTCGAAAACTCCGCCATAGAGAATCCGTTCGCCTGGAAATACGCCATGCGCAGGTCGGCGGCGTAATCGAGATAGGCCGTGTTCTTCATGTGGGCGTTGAAATCCATGTCCGACCAACGGGCGAAGAAATCTTTTTGGAAGGGGGCTTGGGTCATGGTCATCTCCTAAATCGGGGATTACGGCATTTTTCCGGGAACCTGGGGTCTTGTCTAGATTTAAGTTTCCATTTCCCGGTGCTTTGGCGACAATTCCGCCATGGTCGAAAATTATCCCCTTTTCGCGCAAATCATCGAATGGATAGGTCTCTCCCTCGACGGCTTCGGCGTCGGGGTCATCTTGATGGGGGCCCTCGGTTCCGTCGGCCGTTTCCTTTGGGGACGCAAGGGCGCCGACCTCTCCGATGCTTACCGACAGCTTCGCGAGAACCTGGGACGAACGATTTTGTTGGGGCTGGAATTCCTCGTCGCCGGCGACATCATCCGCACCGTGGCCGTCTCGCCGACCTACCGTTCGGTGGGATTGCTGGGCATCATCATCGCCATCCGCTTTTTCTTGAGCATGCAGTTAGAAGTGGAGATCAACGGACGCTTTCCCTGGCAGCATCAAGCCGTTCCATCCGATAGCCAACGCAAGTAGGGTGCGTATCCGCGAGCGACGCGTATGGCGACGATTTCCGGGCATTCGTAGGGGTGAATCGCCTTCAGCCTTTTCTCCAGGCTGACGTAGACGCTTTCGACAGTTTTGATGAGGAGAAAGAATTCCTTTTCGCGGCAGAGCTTCTCCTTCCACACATAACGGGATTCCGCGGCGGGAAGGGTGGTGACGCAGGCCGCGAGCTTTTCGGTGACCAAGGTCTTGGCGATGCGGGCAGCGTCGGATTTCTTGGCGACGGTGGTGAAAACGAGGATGGCTTTCGGATTTTTCGCCATGCATGGCTTCCTATAAATTCCAGTATTCGCGGATTTCTTTCAGCGACTTGGTGTTGAGAATATCGTCCTTCGTCAGCCAGCCCTTGCGGGCGATGCCGACGCCGTAAAAGGTATCCGATAGGCCGTTGATGCTGTGGGCGTCCGGGTTGATGGTGAATTTCACGCCGGCCTGCTTGGCTTGGCGAAGGTAGCGCCAGTCGAGGTCAAGTCGGTGTGGGTTGGCGTTGATCTCGATGGCGACCTTGTTTTTCGCCGCCGCGGCGAAGACGGCTTCGGTGTCGAACTGGTAGCCGTCACGGGCCAGGAGGAGGCGTCCGCTGATATGTCCGAGGATGCGGGTGTGCTTATCCGACACCGCCTTGACGAGGCGCTTCGTCATTTCATCCTTGTCCATCTTGAAGCGCATATGGACGCTGGCGATGACGAAATCCAGGTCGTCCAGCGCCTTTGCCGGAAAGTCGAGGGCGCCGTCGGCCAAGATGTCCGATTCGGTGCCGCGCAGGATGGCGATCCCCTTTAATTTTTTCTGCACCGCCGCGACCTCTTCAGCTTGTTCCTTCAGATCGGAGGGTTTCAATCCTCCCGCATAGACCGCGGTTTGCGAGTGGTCGGAGAGGCCCATGTATTCGAAGCCCAGACGTTCGGCTTCTTTCGCCATGTCATGGATCGTGGCGACACCGTCGCTCCACTCGCTGTGGACGTGGAAAATGCCGCGCAAATCCTTGGCCTCGACCAAGCGCGGGAAGGGCTTCTTGGCGGCGAATTCGATTTCTCCCATGCCCTCTCTGGCCTCGGGGGGGACGTAGTGCAGGTCCAGGGCTTTGTAGATGTCTTCTTCCGTCTTGCAGGGCAGGGGCTTCTCTCCGCGGAACAGCCCGTATTCGTTGAGCTTGAGGCCCTTGTCCTTGGCGATGCCGCGCAGGGCGGTGTTGTGCTCCTTGCTGCCGGTGAAATATATCAGAGCGGCGGCATATTCCGAATCTTCGACCACGCGCAAATCGACCTGGATGCCGCTCTTCAGGCGCACGCTGCTCTTGGTCTCGCCTTGGGCGAGGATCTCCTCGACTTGCGGGTTTTGGCAGAACCGCTTCATCAAGGATTCCGCCGAGCCCTTCATGGTGGCCAGGATATCGATGTCGCCGATGGTTTCCTTGCAGCGCCGCAGCGAGCCCGCGATCTCGGCGCGTTGCACCTTCGGATCTTTCTTCACGAAGGCCAGCAGCTCTTGGGCCTGGCGGTAGGCAACGTCGAAAAGAAAGCGTCCCGCGCTCTTCTTCAGCATCTCGATGCCCTTGAGGATCTTCTCTTGAGTTTTGGCGCCGAAACCCTTCAGGTCGAGGAGGCGATTTTCTTTGCAGGCGTATTCGAGCTCGCCCAAACTATTGATATCGAGGTCGCGGTGGAGAATGCGCGCCTTTTTGGGCCCCAGGCCCGAGACTTTCAGCAGCTCGAGGAGGCCGGGAGGGATGGCCTGCCTCAGTCCCAAGAGATAGCTACTGCTCCCCTGGGTCACCATCTCGGTGATCTTTTCGGCCAGGCCTTGGCCAATGCCCTTGACCTGAAGAATGCCGCCGGAGGCGACTAGGTCGGCGGGCTCTTGGGGTAGACCCTCGAGGATGCGGGCGGCGTTCTGATAGGCGCGGGACTTGAAGGGGTTCTCCCCCTTGATTTCCAGCAGTTCCCCAATCTCTTCGAGGGCGGCAATGATTTCGCGTTTATCCATGTTTTTCTTGTATTTTTAACGGATTGTCGGTCTAGTATTACCACGTGAGGTCTTCATGGGTCTACGAATCTTCATCACCTGTCTGCTCCTATTGAGTCCTGGTCTGCTAAGAGCGGAAGTTCCCAACATCCCCAAGATGCCCGAAACCGCGCCCGCCACGGGGGCCGAGCAAGTCACGCCCTATACCGTCGTGAAGAAAAAGGATTTTCCCAATTATAAGGTCGAGATCGAACAGCGCATGACCCTCAGCAAGTTTCCACGGGTCGAATCGATGAAGGCGCGGATCATCCCCAATGGGGGCGGCTCGGTCACTTCCTATACCGGAACCTGGGTCAATCCCGATCCCAAGGCCTTCGTCATTGGCTGGGAAGGCGGCCCCTTAGACCTTGACGGCGATGGTTTTGAAGACCTATTGTTGCAGAATTACACCGGCGGAGGTCACTGCTGTTACACCTACGTGATCTACTCGCTTTCCAAGCCGCTCAAGAGAATCGGCGATCTCGCGATGAAGGACTGCGGCGAAAAAATCGGCTTGGATGACCTGAACGGCGACAAAAAAGCCGAGATTATTTCCTGCAACCCCAACTTTAGCTATCTAGGCGATCAGCCTTATTCCGAAAGCCCTTTTCCTCCAGCGATCTATACGATCAAGAACGGTCAATACCAACGGGCCGACAAGGAATTCCG
Source organism: Deltaproteobacteria bacterium (assembly GCA_021414045.1). Taxonomy (GTDB): domain Bacteria; phylum UBA10199; class UBA10199; order DSSB01; family DSSB01; genus DSSB01. Next base: position 3,694 of record JAIOPF010000271.1, read on the forward strand.
ACAGGTCTTCATCGACGATATCCAGGCCCAGCGCGACGCCTTGGCCAAGGCCTACCGGCCGGCCAACGCCCTGCAGATCGTGACGGATTATCTTGTGCTGGGAGACGACACCCAGGCTTGGAAAGAACTGGACACGCTGTATCGAGGAGCCGACAAAGACAAGATCAAGCAGCAACTGCAGGTCCGTATCGGGCAAAAACCGGCCGTGACGCCCTTTCCGACGGCCAGTCCCGCGGCGGCGCCCGGTACCGTGAAACCCTGGTAGGATTTTTCGAGGAGCCTCCATGTCCCAATTTGTGAGGGCCGCGAAGCGGCAAGACATTCCATCCGGCAGCGGGGTGGCGTCCGAATGCAACGGGAAACCCGTCTCTATATTCAACGTGGCGGGGGAGTTTTATGCCACTCAGGGGAAGTGCCCGCATCGCGGCGGTCCGCTGGACGAGGGCGAGCTCGAGGGTCAAGTCGTCACTTGCCCCTGGCACGCCTGGCGTTTCGACGTTTGCACCGGGATCAACGCCGACAACCCTCATTCGAAGTTGGTCGTTTATCCGGTGAAACTGGAAGGCGACGACGTGCTAGTGGAGATGCATGGCTAACAATAAGCAGCTCGAACAAAGGGCCTTCATTCTCCTGCTCGTCGCTTTGATTGCTTCGGGCCTTTACCTCATTTCGCCTTTCCTGCTGACCCTCATCCTCGGCATCGTCCTCACCGTTCTGTTCCACCCCATGCACGAAAAGTTCCTCAAATGGACGAAGCAAAGGCATAATTTGGCGGCCTTCTTGTCGGTGACAGCGGTGGTGCTCTTTTTCTTCATTCCTATGACCATCCTGCTCACGCTGGTCACCACGCAATTAGCTTCCTTGGTCACCCAAAGTAACTTTTCGATTTCCGAGACAACGGTGTCCGGGATAGTTGCCAAGCTCCAAAACCACCTCACCTTCTTGGGCGCGAAGTTCGAATACCTTTCGGGCCTGAATTTCAATTTGGTGCCGCTCATCCAAAAAGTAGCGTCCCAGGCGGCGCAAATCGTGGCGGAGTATTCCCCGGCCGTCCTGTCCGGGACGGTGAATTTCCTATTGCACCTGTTCATCCTGGTGATCGCCTTGTTCTACCTGTTCCGCGACGGGAAGTTCTTTTTCAATTTATTGATTCGGATCTCCCCCGTGAAGGACCAGTACGAGCTGCGATTGGCCAAGGAAATCCGCGAGACGATCTATGGGGTGTTCTACGGAAACTTCCTTACCGGGTTGGCACAGGCGGTTTTGGCGACGGTGGGATTTTATTTCGCGGGGATCCAGGCTTTTTTCGTTTGGGGAGCGGTGACTTTCTTCATGTCCTTCTTGCCCATGTTGGGCACGGGCGCCGTGATTATTCCCATTACCTTGATTCTTTTCCTGCAAGGTAAAACCAATCACGCGCTTTTCTTGGCTATCTATGGGGGGGTGATGATCGGCTCGGTTGATAACCTGCTGCGGCCCGTGTTGATCCGTAGCAACATGCATCCCTTGGTCCTCTTTCTCAGCATCTTCGGGGGACTAGCGGTCTTTGGCGCCTTCGGTATCTTATTGGGGCCCATGATTCTCGCCTTGCTGACCGCGACGCGAATCGAGGCGGCTCGCGTAGGGATTGAACATCTGTCGCGGAGGCATGCAGCGCGCTTGGCCGTTGGCGATGCATTTTTTCGCCACTACTTTGTGGGTCCCGGGCAAATACCGTTGATTCGAGGGCATGTAGCCGAAGCGATTGGGTGCCCATTTGTTGGTGGCCGGGTTCCGGATTTGGTCTTGGGTATAATAAAGTTGTAGTGCGTGGGAGGGGTAGGTGATCGACAACATCGTGGCCGCCGTTCCCAATACCGCCAAAAGAAACTTAATGGGGCTTCGCTTGCGCATTCTGGCGTTTATCGTCTCTTTCCCGCGATAAGTCAAACCCCCCGTACCATTCCCGCAATACCACTTCGGCGGGCTTGCCCCGAGGCGTGAAACCGGGATCTTTGGGCCCGCCGGGATCGAACCACACCCACCAAAAGACCCCCGCCAGTTCCGGGTTGCCCTTCCAGGCCTCGATGAAGGCGCGGTAGCAGAGGGCCTGCTCTTCCAAGTCGACTTGGGCCTTGGCGAAATAGTTCCAGGGGTTGACGTTGCCCCCATCCAGGGAAGGGTAGCCCACCTCGGTGAAGATCAGTTTTTGCGAATACTGGGATTTGAAGGCGAGGATCTTCTTTTTTAGGCCCTGCCAGGTGGCCAGCAATTCGGCGAAGGTGGGGTCGTTCTTCTGGGAGAGGGGGTAGTAGGAAGTCATCGCGATGTAATCGAGTTCCTTCCAAAAGGTCGGGTAGCTGTAGTGGTCCCAGTTGGCGGAATACAGCAATTGCCCGGGAAATCGTTTCCGAAGCTTGAGAATCAATCCGGTCCAAAAATCGTTCTTTTCCTCGAGCGAACCGAGCTCGCTGCCCACGCTAAGGAGTTCGACGCCGTTGGCTTTGCCTAGGTCGGCGTAATGGAAGAGGAAGGCCTCGTAGTTCTTCGCCCATTCTGTGAAATTGGCGGGAGCCAGGACGCCACGCCAATCTTTCGGTCCCCGGTAGTCGAAACGCAAGTAGGGGAAGAGCACCACCTGCATTTTCAGGCGATGGGCCTGGCGTATGACTTGGATGAGCTTGGCATCGGGGATGGTGCTGTTCTCCTTGCCCCATTGGTAGCGCGGCTCGATGCCATTCGCGCGGATATCCGGGGAGTACCAATTGACCACCAAGAGGATGGCGTTGACGCCCAGCGAATGCATTTCGCGCAGGTCGCGTTCGTAGTCGTATTTGGGATCTTTCGCGAATAATCCTAGGGCCATGCCGCGCAAGGGTGGAGCGGAAGAGGGGGCGGCGATCGCCAGGGCGCGCGAAAGCGGGAAACAGAGAAATATCAGGACAATGGCGAGCCGACGAAGCACGCCGGGAGCTTTATTTTCGCCGGCGGCGGCTGTCAATTTTTATCGGGGAGAATTTGCTCCTAGGGAAGTCCCAGGGCCTGCAGTTTCTTCCAATGGTTTTTCCGGTAGAATTGCCGGAGTTCGCGGAAAAGCCCGTCGTAGGAGTGCGGGCCCAGGTATTCGCGCTCCAGTTGCAGGCAATAGCGGTAGGCGAGGCGCCGCGCGGCGTCGTAGGTCTCGCGCTGGGCGTCGCTCAGGCCCTCGAGGTTGGCGGCGTGGCGGAGGTGCGACTTCGCTTCCTCTTGGCGAGCCTCGTCGGGCTGCAGGCGCAGGAACAGGAATTTGTCGACCTCGGCCTGAAGCTCCAATTCGAGCTGAGTGAGTCCTTCGGCATTTTTCAGGCGATGCTGCACCAAAAGCAGGTGGGAGACGCCTTCGAGCGTGGTGAGAATCTGGTGCGGCGAGGCTTGGTCGAGCCGCGCCGTTTCCGGTTCGAACTTCGAATGCAGGTAGAGACCGAGCTCGAAATCTTCGTCTTCTCCCGAGACGAGCAGCACCTCCTCGGCATGTCGGTAGGGATGGCCCTCGGCCAGCTGGCTCTCAAGCATGGGAAGATCGATGAGAAAGTCCGCGACGGGAGACGTCGGTTCGAGTTGGTAAGTCTCTTCTATCCAGCCTTGCAGTTCTTGCAGCATCAATGTCTCGTTTCCGAACGAGGCGAACCTGGCGCCGCCGTGGGATGGATACCGAATTCCGCCAGTTTCTGCTTGATGCGTTCAGAACCCGTGCTCAGCCATTTCTCGTATAAACGAATCACATCGGAGTCCTTCAGGATATTGGAGCGTTCGCTGATCTCCGCCAGGACGTCGACGAAGCGGACGAAGCCCTCGCCCAATTCCCAGAAGGTCTCCGCGAATACCTCGCCGTGGCTGGTCTCTCTCGCCCGCGAATGCAGGCTGCGATAGGCGTTGCCGCCCATGGCGACGTAGTAGTCGAGATCGATGTTCTTGCGCTGCAGCGAGTCTTGGAAGAAGCCGGACATATAGAGCGCGAAGTCGGCGATCTGCCTCAAGAGCCGTAAGGCCTCGGGGCCGTCGCTTTGCAGGGATTCTAAGTAGAGAATCGCGAGCGGGGTGTCTTCGTGCTGTGGGGAAGAGTAGAGATTATCGCGGCGACAAAAGTCGGAGAGGAGTCGAACTAGATAGAACTCGGTGTGAGGGTGTGCCTTGATGTTTTGATGTTGAAAGGTTCCGCGAACCTCTTCGAGGAAGTAGTCCTCCAAGGCTGCGGCTTGAATCAAGCGACCGGAAGGGTCGACCATATATCCGTGACCTCCTTCACTGCCTCTTCGTCCATTCTAAGGGAGTTATCGGAGGATGCGCAAAGGAAATTGCGTGATTAGGGCTTAATGCATCGCGGCATCGGTGGGTTCCTTGAAAAGATCCCTCGACGTCCAACGCAGGCTGATCAAGCCCGCCAGGGATTTGAAGAGGTAGTTCAAGATCATCCAAGTGAGGGAAATCGCCAGCAAAAGCTCTTCCGGAGCCACGGTCCCATGGGCAGCCGCGGGGGGTGTGACGTAATTTTTTAAGAGCTGGACGATGGCGATCTGCGCCGCGCCCAGTCCGCCGGGCGTGAGCGGGATGGCGCCGGTCAACAAGACGATGGGGATGGCGCCCAGGATATTGCGATAGGGCACGCTGGCCCCGGCGATGCGGATCAAGAACCACATCGAGGAGATGATGGTTGCATGGATAGGCAAGCGGGAGAGGGCGATCTTCCCGTAGTCGGCCAAGGTGGCGTGGTGGAAGGGCTGAAAGAGGTGCTTGCCGCGGAGCCAATCTCCGAGGCGGAAATGGAAGCGCTTCGGCAGTATTTTGCCGAACCAACCGCGCCAAAAGGCGAGGTGAAGGATAAGGCCGGCCAATGCGATGAAGGCTACCCGGCGCACCCAGTCTTCCAGCTGAAAGCCCTTCATATTGAGATCCATCAAGAAGCTTCCAGCGAAGGCGAGGGCGATGACCCAATAAAGGTCGATGACGGTGACGAAGAAAATGCAACCCAGGGTTTTGAAAAAACTCATGTCGCGGGTGCGTTTTAAGAAGACCGCCAGGCTGGCCTGACCCGCGTTGTAGTTGACTAGAGAAAGTAGATAGCTAACGCAGCGGACCGGGAGTAGCTCGCGGAAACTCACCGGGGCGGCGAAACGGCTCAAAACGCGGCTCAAGACCCAAGTGTCGAGGACCATGATGGTTACAAAGTAAACCACCCCAAAGCCGATGAAGAGGGGGATATTCAGGTATCTCAGGCTCTCGAGGACCTGTTTTGGGGAGACTTGGCGGAATAAGTAGTACAGGAGTCCTGCGGCGACCAGCCACGGGAGCAGATTTTTGAGGATTTTCTTGGTCATGGAAGATTTGCCGCCATTATGGCTTCTGTCATAAATTTTCCGCTGACTCCATCTAAAATCCGGTTATTTCGTTTCTACGGCCTTTACGCCGACGATGAAATTTCTTATTGTCGAAGCGGGTTTAGTATTAGTAGATAGCCATGGCAGGAAAGGAAGGAGGCCCAATGTCCAGTGTATGGGATGATCCCGAGATCAGCGAAGAAGAGGTGACCCCCCTTCCGGATATCGCCGTGCCCGTCCAGCAGGCCCCAGCAGCGGTCCTTCCTCTCGAGGCCGAGCGCTTCGAGGCCTTGGCGGCCGAAATTCTCGAAAAAGTCGCCCGCGAAATCGTCCCCGAAATTGCCGAGCGCTTGATTCGTGAACAGCTTGAAGTTTTGATGTCTGAAACCGATTCCGAATAGTCTTTTCCCATGTCCGATCCCATTCCCAACGAAATTCCCAAAGTCTACGAACCCCATGAAGTCGAGAAACATTGGTGGCAGGCCTGGGAGAGCGCCCGTCTCTTCGCCGCCCCCGACGATCCTAAGGGCTTGCCCACCTATTCGGTGGTGATTCCGCCTCCGAACGTGACGGGCTCGCTGCACATGGGGCATGCGCTCAACAATACTTTGCAGGACATCTTGGTGCGGTTCCAAAGGATGGAAGGCAAGGCGGCCCTCTGGGTCTTCGGCATGGACCACGCCGGTATCGCCACGCAAAACGTCGTCGAGCGCCAGCTCAAGGCGGAGGGGAAAAATCGCGACGACCTCGGTCGGGAGGCCTTCATCCAGCGCGTTTGGAAGTGGAAGGAAGAATCCGGCGGCAACATCCGCCATCAACTGAAGAAGTTGGGCTGCTCGCTGGACTACGAGCACGAGCGATTCACCATGGACGAAGGCCTGTCGCGAGCCGTGCGCGAGGTCTTCGTGAAGCTCTACGAAGAGGGGCTGATTTATCGGGCCCAGCGCTTGATCAATTGGTGCCCCCGCTGCCATACGGCCTTGAGCGACCTCGAAGTGGATTACCAAGAGATCAATTCTCACCTTTGGCATATCCGTTACCCGCTAGAGGCCGACCCCCAAGACCACATCATTGTGGCTACCACCCGTCCCGAGACCCTCTTGGGCGATACGGCCGTTGCCGTCCACCCCGACGACGAGCGCTACAAGCACCTCATTGGGAAAAATGTCGAATTGCCTTTGGTAAAGCGGCTGATCCCGATCGTTGGCGACGAGATGGTCGATGCCAGCTTCGGCAGCGGCGCCGTCAAGGTGACTCCGGCCCACGATTTCAACGACTTCGATGTGGGTAACCGCCATAATCTCGAGCGAGTCAACGTTTTCACCGCGGACGCCCGCATGAACGAGGCCGCGGGCGCCTTCAAAGGGCAAGATCGCTTCGAGGCTCGGGTGAATATCGTTCGTGAGTTGGAAGAATTGGGTTTGATGCTCAAGATCGAGGAGCACAAGGCCAGCGTCGGGCACTGCTACCGCTGCAAGACCGTCGTCGAACCCTACCTCTCGATGCAATGGTTCGTGAAGACGACTCCCTTGGCCCAACCGGCCATTTCGGCGGTGCGAAGAGGAAAGACCCGGATCCTTCCCCAACATTGGGAAAGCACCTATTTCAACTGGATGGAAAATATCCGAGACTGGTGCGTCTCCCGGCAAATTTGGTGGGGGCACCGTATCCCGGCCTGGTACTGCGGCCGCTGCATGGAGAACGCGCATCCCAGCGATGGCGTGATCGTCTCGCGCACCGACCTCAAGGTCTGCCCGCATTGCGGTCACAATGACCTTCGGCAAGAGAGCGATGTCCTCGATACTTGGTTCTCATCGGCCCTATGGCCTTTTTCGACCTTGGGCTGGCCAGAACAGACGTCTCGCCTCCAGGCCTATTACCCGACCTCCTGCCTCGTGACCGGCTTTGACATCATCTTTTTCTGGGTGGCCCGCATGATGATGATGGGGCTGCATTTCACGGGCAAGGTGCCTTTCGACGATGTCTACATCCATGCCCTGATCCGAGACGCCCAGGGCCAGAAGATGAGCAAGAGCAAGGGCAACGTCATCGATCCCCTCGAGGTGATGGAAAAGTTCGGCACGGACGCCTTCCGCTTCACCCTGGCCGCCTTCGCCGCCCAGGGCCGCGACATCAAGCTTTCCGAAGAACGGGTCCTCGGATACCGGAATTTCTGCAACAAGATTTGGAACGCGGCGCGCTTCGTGCAGACCATGGCGTTGCCGCACGCGGATTTGGACGCCCTGGCCAAGATCGATTTCGATCCCGCCAAACTCGAGGTGAAACAGGATATCAGTCAGTGGATCCTGGCGAAATTCTCCGAGGCCGCCTCCGAAGTGCGCAAGGGGATCAACGAGTACCGCTTCAACGACGCCGCGATGGCGACCTACCATTTCTTTTGGGGCACTTACTGCGATTGGTTCCTCGAGCTGATCAAGTCGGGGATGAAGTCCGAGGACGCGGCCCTGCGCAAGGAATTCGCGACCGTGGCCGCCCTGGTGCTCGACCAGAGCCTGCGCTTGCTGCATCCCTTCATGCCTTTCTTGAGCGAGGAGCTTTGGCAGAAATTGGCGCCGCGCCAAGGCGCCTTGCTGCCCACCGCGAAGTTTCCCTCGGCGCTGCCAGCCTCGAGGATCGCTGAACTTCGTGCGGCCGAAGAGCGCATCGAGGCGCTCACCGCCATCGTCGAAAAGATCCGCCAGATTCGCAAGGAGACCGGCATCCCGGACGCCGCCCAGTTATCGAAGGTGGTCTTGTTCAGCGAGGATTTGGCGGCTTTGGAGCGCATCGGCGCCATCGGGGTCCATATCGGCAACCTTACCAAGATTGGCGCTTTCGAGCTGAACAGGCCCGAGATCAAGGCGGAAAAGGGCGTCGCCCGCGGCATCACCACCTTCCGAGATATTTCCGTCTGGGTCGATTTGAAAGGCGTCGTCGACCTCCAAAAGGAAAAGCAACGCCAAGAGAAGGAATTGGCAAAATTGAACAACGGCCTGCAAGGCACGGTGAAGATGCTGGGCAACGCCGAGTTCGTCGCCAAGGCCCCGCCGGAATTGCTCGAAGAGAAGCGCGAAGCCGAAGCGACCTATCGCAAGAAGATCCAAGAAATCCAAGAAGCCCTGGCTTTGCTATAATTTCGATGAAATTACCTCAGCCCGAAATCCGAAAGCTGGTCTTGAACGCCCTGCGCGAGGACGCGGCCTTCCATGACATCACGACCCTCGCCATTGTCCCCAAAAATCGCCAAGCCAAGGCGATTCTTTTGGCCAAGCAAGATCTGATTCTCTGCGGCATGCCGATCGTCGAGGCGACCTTCCGCGCACTGGACCCCAAGCTCAAGATTCGCCGGAAATTTAAAGAAGGGGAGAAAGTCCGGAAAGGGCAGGCCGTCGCCGAACTTTCCGGTTCCGCCCGAACCCTGCTCTCCGGGGAAAGGGTGGCCCTGAATTTCCTCCAACGACTCTCGGGCATCGCGACCCTGACCCGAAGTTACGTCGAAGCCGTCCGCGGTACTCGGGCCAAAATATTGGACACCCGCAAAACCACGCCAGGATTGCGTTCGCTGGAACGCTATGCCGTCGCCACCGGGGGCGGGACCAACCATCGATTTGATTTGCGGTCGGCGGCGATGGCGAAGGATAATCACCTGGCGATTGCGGGCTCCGCCGAGAAGGCCTTCGAGGCCCTTGCGGGGTTCACCGGAAGGAAAGAAATCATCATCGAAGTCAAGAACGCCAAGGAGCTGAGAGCCGCTCTTAGCGCGGGTGCTAGCCGCCTGCTGCTCGACAATATGTCTATCCCTCGATTGCGTGAATCGGTTTTGATTTCAGGGGGGAAGGCAAGGCTTGAAGCCTCCGGTGGTGTGACTCTTAAAAACGTTCGGCAAGTGGCGGGGACCGGCGTCGACTTCATCTCCGTGGGAGCCCTGACCCATTCCGCGCCGGCGGTGGATATTTCCCTGGAAATTGGCGACTGAAAGGTTTCCTCTGCTGATCCTGGCATTCATACCCTATCTGATCCTCGCTTGGCTCTGGATGCAGGCACTGTTTCCAGGACGCCCTGGACTCGAGACTCTGGTTCGTGCGTTGCCGCTATTCCTGGCGCTTCTGTTGGTGGGAGTTGGAGTTCCGGGACGATGGCTCGGCTCCGTCGAAACTACCTTCTGGATTTCCAGCCTGGCTTGCTTGGGATTGAGCTCGGTTTTGCTTTTTCGGTGGCGTCTTTCATTGGCCGTTTTTTGGCCCAAGTTTCATAGGGCGGATCTTTCTTGGGTTCTTGTCTCAGCAGTTGCTATCGTTCTCGTCGGGATCGTGAGCTTGCGCTATGCGATTTTTGATGAAGTCCGTTTGCAGGGACACATCCCCGTAGTCGAGGCCATGCTGCGCGGCCATTTCCCCCCGACCTACATCGCTTTTCCGGATGTGGGCTTTCGCTATCATTACGGCTTCAATATCTTGGCGGCCTTGTGCGGCATGGCCGTCCACGTTCCCGGATACCTCGGTATCGATATTGCCACCTTGGTATGCTGGGTGGCCTTCGTTTCGAACCTCTTCCTGCTTTTTTCCAGCCTAGGAATTCACCGCAAGGGTTGGGCCTTGGCCTTCTGCTTCGTCGTGCTCTCCGGCGGAATGAGTTGGCTGCTGGTTCCTCACCATGACGGAGGCAGCGGGCCGATCTATCAATTGCCCTATTGGCAGCAGATGTTCATTTATTTCCGGGTCATCCATCCCAGCTTCATCATGTATTTCTTCCAGCATCCGATCTCCCTGGGTTTGGTGCTATTTTTGGGGATGTTGAAGTGCTTCACCGCGTGGTCCGAGGAAGGGAACCGCAAGGCCTATTGGACGGGCGTTTTCTTGCTCGGCGCGATGAGCCTGGCCCAGGTGATGCTGTTCGCCACCTCGCTCGCCGCTCTAGGCATTGTTTTCTTTTGGAGGTTCTTTCGCGCGGAAATTCCGCGGAGTCGCAATCTTTTGGAAGGGATGGGGGTGTTAGTGGGGGCCCTGCTATTGGCCTTCGCCTTGGGAGGATTTTTTCAATGGACCCCGGGCGCGGAGTCGCAGCCGATTCGCTTCACTTGGCCTCCCGGTTACCTGCGCAACGAATTTTACGGCGGCGCGAGGCCCATCACTTGGCGGCAAACTATTATCTGGTATCTCAGCGGGTTTGGCCTTGTTCTATTCATGATTCCCTGGGCTTGGTGGAAGGCCGTCCGTTCAAGTTGGCGCTTCGTCATTATTTTTCTTCTGGCTTTCGGCGTCCTCTCGGCGCTGATCCCCCACTTTTTTCAGTATTCCTACAGTTGGGACATCGTGAAGTGGTTCTTCGCCTTCGAATTCAGTGGCAGAATTTTAATCGCTTGGGCCCTTTGGCCTTGGTTGGCCCAAAGCGCCAGTCGTCG
>JAIOPF010000272.1 GCA_021414045.1 Deltaproteobacteria bacterium
CTCGACGAAACGCTCCCCATGGTCGGACAGAAAAGCGATGCGGTGGCCCTCGAAATAATGTTTCGCCTTCAGCTCCTCGATCAGGTCTCCCAAAAATTGCAGCGTAGTGGGTTTTCGGAGGAAGTAAGGGTTTTTCCACCGGGCCGGGCTTCGGCTTAAGGGATCGCCGGGTTTGGCCCAACGCCAATACGAAAAATCTCGGGGCGCCAATGTCAGATAGCCTTCGGTTGAGGCGAGCTCCTCGCGACGCAGCCGCAGCGGGCTGTGCAAGTGGCAGCTGTGCAGAGCCATGAATCGAGCTTCTTCGGGCAGTTGGGAAAATTTCCGAAAGGAAAAATTGAAGAAGCGGGCGAGGTCGTAATTAAAAACGGAAGGGGAGTTCAGGCTATAGCCCCAGAGTTTTTCGACGAGTCCATTATTCAACCAGAGGGCCGGGAAGAGAAATTGGTTGAGGAAGATCGAGGTCAGGTGGGCCCTCCAGCCGAATTCGGGGGCGACGGAAGCGTCGAAGCCTTGGGCTGCCGTGAAGTAACTCGTCTCGGGCTGGTCGGAGGCGAAGAGGGTGCTGGCGCCGAAATCCTTCTTGAGACGGTTTTGAAGATAGAGCCCGGGTTCGGCCGGCTCCAAAGGCGAATCAAAGAAGAATCGCACCCCATGGCGTTCCGGGTACAACCCGCTCAATACCGAGTGCCAGGCCGGATGGGTGGAGGGCAGAGGGGTGAAGGCTTGGTTGAAGAGGCGGCCGTGCAAATCTTGGGTTCGGGCCTCGATCACGGGATTGCCGCTGTCTCCGTCCAAAGCGTCGAAACCCAGTAGCAGGACCTTGGGCTTGTCGGGAGAGAAGCGGGCGGCTTGAGGCAATTCCAAGGACGAAACGCCCATCAAGGGGAGGTGGAGCAGGGCCGGAAGCAGCAGCGCGACGGCATAGGGAAAAAGGTCCCGAACGCGCTTCACCTGCAAGAAGAGCATGGCCGATAGGAAAAGCCCGAATCCCAAGACGGCGATGACGCCGTAACTTCGGAGCAGCGATTGGGATTCGAAAAGGGGTAAAAAACCCAGGACGGAGGGGAATTCCCAGACGATGAGTTCGTAGAGCGTGAGACTTTGGGAAGCCGCGAGCAGGAAGAATCCGAAAAAATGCAGCCAAGTGGGAGGAGTTTTGGCGTCGGCTAGTCGCGTCGCGAGGGTGTTGAGAGAGCCCAGAAACAATCCCCAAATCAGGTAAAGGCCCGCGATCAGCGCGAAATGACGGACGAAACTTTCCACCATGAAGGGCGGCATGCGCACCTGATGCAGCGAGGCGATGTAAAAGGAAGGGGCGTAGAGCAGTTGCAGGGATTGCAGGCCGAACAAGACGGCGGCGAACAACAGAGCGGCGCGAATCGGCTGCGAAAGGAACTTCATGCGGCACTCGAGAACGAAAAAAGTTTAGAGGGCGACCTGTCCGATTTTCCAATCCAGGGTGGTGTCTTCCATGGCGTCATCGCGCTTGAACTTGCTGACCAAGAGGTTTTGCAGTTTCTGATGATAGGCGTTGAAGTCGCGGATTGGCTGGGTCGCGACGCCCGATTCCATGGCGGCCTTGGCGATGGCCGGCGCGACGAAGAGCAAGACTCGGGGATCTAGAGGTTTCGGGATGATGTAGTCGGCGCCGAATTGCAATTCCTTGAGCTTGTAGGCCTGGCAGACGGAGAGGGGAACCTTCTCTCGAGCCAAGGCGGCCAAGGCCTTCGCGGCCGCGAGCTTCATGGGCTCGGTGATCTTGGTGGCCCCGACGTCCAAGGCCCCACGGAAGACGAAGGGAAATCCGAGGACGTTGTTCACCTGATTGGGATAATCGGATCGGCCCGTCGCCATGATGATGTCTTTTCGGACGGCCAAGGCTTCGTGGTAGCCGATCTCGGGATCGGGATTGGCCATGGCGAAGACGATGGCGTTGGGCGCCATGGTGGCCAGCATCTCGGGGGTGAAGAGACCCTTTCCGGAAAGGCCGACGAAAATGTGGGAGTCCTTGATGGCGGCGGCCATGGTGCGCACTTTGGGGTCTTGCGCGAAGAAGCCGCGGTTGGCCTCGAGATCTTTTCGGTCGGAGGTGACGACGCCCTGGCGGTCGCAAAGGAAGACGTTCTCTTTTTGGATGCCCACGGTCAAAAACATTTTCGCGCAGGCCACGGCGGCCGCGCCGGCGCCGGAGAAGACGACCTTGGCGTTCTTCGCCTCGAGCTTGGCCAATTCCAGCGCATTGATGAGGGCCGCGGTGGTGATGATGGCCGTGCCGTGCTGGTCGTCGTGGAAGACAGGGATCTTCATGCGTTTGCTAAGTTCGGCTTCGATGTAAAAACATTCCGGGGCCTTGATGTCCTCGAGGTTGATGCCTCCGAAGGTGGGCTCGAGCGAGCGAACGATTTCGATGAATTTGTCCGGATCCTTTTCGTCGATCTCAAGGTCGAAGACGTCGATGTCGGCGAACTCCTTGAACAAGACGCCCTTGCCTTCCATGACGGGTTTGCCCGCCAGGGGACCGATGTCGCCTAGACCCAAGACGGCGGTTCCGTTGGTGATGACGGCGACCAGGTTTCCCTTCGCGGTGTAGCGGTAGGCATCGAGGGGATTTTTTTCGATTTCCAGGCAGGGTGCGGCCACGCCGGGGGTGTAGGCCAGGGAAAGTTCTTCCTGAGTACCGCAGGGTTTCGTGGGAACGACGGCGATTTTGCCGGGGCGTCCTGAGGAATGGTAGTCGAGGGCGGCCTTTTGATCGGACATGGAATCCTGCACTCCTTTTAAGAAGCGCCGAAATGGCGCCCTGCGACCTCCTACCTAAGGGCCCTCGGGCTGTCAATTGCCCCGTTGGACCGGGAAGTCGGGACGCCATACTCCATGATATTCCGATGTTTTATACGTATCCCAGGGCTTGGACGATGCGGAATCGCGTCGCTCGCAGCGCCGGGAAGAAGGATGAGATCATCGTGGCCAACATCGAGATTCCAAAGGTTTGGGCCACCAACTTTGGCGTCACGGTGATCATTGCGTAATAACCCGCCGAACTTTGCGGAGGGGGTGGCATCTCGATGCCGATGGCGGAGATCAAATGTGCCAAGCCGATGCCGATGGTGATCCCCAAAGCCGATCCCAAGAGGCCTAGGATTCCGGCTTCCGAGAAGATGGTCATGAAGATGGTCCCGCGCCCGTTGCCGATCGCCATCATGGTCCCGAATTCGCGTATCCTCTCGAACAGCGCCATATTGATGGTGTTGGCGATGCTGAAGACGAAGATCACGCAGATGATCAGCTGGATCGTCGAATAGATCTTCATCAGCATTTCTTTGGATTGGCGGTAGAAAAGGCCCTGTTCTTCCCAACTAAGGGTTTCCAGCTGCGAGTTCGAAGCGAGGAATTTACTCTTCAAGTTCGCCTGGACCAGGTCGGTGTTGGTGGTTTGGTCGAGCAGGACCAAGAAGGAGTGGACCTGGTTAGGCGTGTCCAGCAGCTGCTGCGCCGTGGCGAGATTCATCTTCATCGCGTGGTCGTCGAAATCCTTCGCGATGGTTTCGAAGATGCCCCGTACCCGCATTTCGGCCCCGTCCATGGCTCCGGCCTGCCGGGTGGTGAGGAAGGTGACGTGGTCCCCGGGCTTCACTCCAAGCGCTTCAGACAAGCCCTTGCCTAGCAGGACGCCGTGGGTGTCTTTGGGATCCAGGTCGTTTCCCGCGATGATATTGGTCGAAGGATTGTCGTCGTTGGCCGCCTTCGCCAAGCCCATTTTATGCTCGGCGACGGCGTCGGTTCCCACCGCTAAGACCGCGATCGATGCATTGTCGGTGGAGGCCAGGCCTCCGAACTTGAGACGGGGAACCGTGAAGGTGACATGAGGCTCTCCCTCGATTTCCCTCCGAACCTGTTCCGCGTTCGGCATCATGTAATCGAGCGGAGCGGAAGCGCCTTTCTTGAAATAACCCGTTCGGTTGACTTGGAGATGTCCGGATTGGCTATGGATGAACTGCTCTCGATAGCCTTCCATGATGTTTTCGAAAAATCCGCCGATGACTATGAGGCCGGAACTTCCCAGCACCAAGATCATTAAAGTGAGAATGCTGCGCCGCTTATTGCGAAAGACGTTTCTCCAGGATATTTGTAACAGTCGCTTGAGTGCCTTCATGTTGGATGACTCCATCGGTGATTTTGACGATACGGCTGGCGTGGTGGACGACGCGCGGATCATGGGTTGAAAAAACAAAGGTGGTTTTGCGGCTTTGGTTGAGCCGTTGCATCACGGTCATGATGTTTTCGGCGGATTCGCTATCCAGGTTGGCCGTCGGTTCGTCGGCGAGGATCAGCAAGGGATGGGTGACCAAGGCGCGGGCGATCGCGACGCGCTGTCGCTGTCCCCCCGAGAGCTCGTCCGGGCGATGCAGGGCGACCTCGCGAAGTTGGACGTCGCTCAGGGCTCCCCAGACCCGATCTCGGCGTTCTTTTCGCGTCAGCGGATGGAACAGCAGCGGGTATTCGATGTTTTCGAAGGCATTCAGCACGGGGAAAAGATTGAAGGATTGGAAGATGAAACCCAGGAAGCGGCTGCGCATTTGAGCCGATTCTTTGTAGGGCAAGTTTTGGGTCGCCTTACCCTGCAAGAGGATTTGCCCGGAGCTTGGTGTGTCGAGCAAGCCTAGAAGGTTCAGCAGGGTGGATTTTCCGCTCCCAGAAGGCCCCATGATGCAGACCATTTCCCCGGAGTGGATGGTGAGATTCAAGCCTTTCAAGGCCTGAACGTGGGTCTTTCCCATAGTGTAGTCCTTGCTCACCTCCATGGCTTCTAGAATTTCCATCTCTACCCCCTGTAACCTTGGCTAGGGTTCGAGATCGGAAACCCCTTCCCGATCTCGAACGAATTTCTTGTTATGATAATCCTCTTTTGCAATCCCCGTGCCTGGTCGAAAAATTAAAAAACATAGCAAGAATGGTGTATTGGCGGTTTTCCTAAGGTAAGCTCCTTTTCAAACTGATAAAATTATCCGCCCACTTGTCAGGCTTTTGACATGTGGCGTCTTTTTAAAAAAAGTGGACGAATTCACGAAGATTGTTTGAGCTGTTTTTGAAATCCCGATTATACTCGTCGGATGAAGCCTTCCTGGATAGGGGTTTCTCCTCAGGTTCTGGGGTTCCTAATCAAGATTTAGATATGGGGGTGTGGTCCTATGAAAAGAGATCGTGTGTCTTCCTTCGCTTTCGTCGCCTTGTTAATGTTGAGTGCCTTTCCGGCCTTCGCCGCGGAAGATCCGAATGCCATCGTCGCCAAGGCCGATGCGATTCGGGCGCCCAAGGGTTCTTATGAATTCGAGGCGACCGTCACCAGCTTCGATGGCGAGACTAAGAAGTCCGAAAACGGGTACAAGGTCTACGTCAAGGACCTGGACCATTCCCTGGTTGAGTTCCGCACCCCGGCCTCGGAGAAGGGCAAGAGCCTATTAATGGTGTCCGAGGATCTTTGGATTTATCTGCCCAACGTCAAGAAGCCGGTGCGCATCCCGCTACAGCAGCGCCTCGTGGGCGACGTGTCGAACGGCGATATGGCGAGGGCGAACTTCGCGAATGACTACACCGCGACGCTTTCAGGCGCCGATAAGTTGAACGGCGTCGACGTGGACGTCCTCGAGCTCGTCGCCAACTCGCCCAACAAGACCTATAATAAGATTCGCTACTGGGTTTCGAAGTCCGACGGCCGCCCCGTGCAGGCGGAATTCTTCACGGTCTCGGGTCAAAGCCTCAAGACGGTCAACTTCGAGGATTTTCGTTCCGAGGCCGGCGGCGTGAGGCCGATGCGCTTGGTTTTCCACGACACCGTCAATAAGAACAAGAAGTCCATCCTCGAGTTCAAGAGCATCACGAAGAAGACCCTCGAGGACAACATGTTCACCAAAGATTATATGAAAACCTTGGAGTAGTT
>JAIOPF010000022.1 GCA_021414045.1 Deltaproteobacteria bacterium
CCAGTGCTTTTTTTATCGCGTTTAGCTGGGTGTCCAGTTGTGCGTCGATGGTCCCGATGTCCGTCTCGACCACGCAACCTCCGATTTTAACCGTGTCGTCCTCGCGAAAAACCAGGGTTTTGCCGGATTCGATCTTCGACATGAGTTCGGCTTCGTTTTTCTTAACCTTTTCATAGTCTTGAGGGTTAAGATGGACGACGATTTTATCGCCGACCGCATCGCTGACCGCGAGACGAATCACGTTCATGATGGCCTTGTCGTTCTCACGGAATTCGCGGCCGATTATTTTTTCGGCGATCTCGAAGACCAGCTTGACCATCTCGCGTTCGTTGTCGTCGAAGAGTTTTTGCCGCAGCTCCTTGACACGATGCAGCATTTCCAGGCCTTGTTGCAGACCTTCTTGGTAACCCAATTCGTGGCCCTGCTTGCGGGACCTCTCCATCTCTTCTTGGACTTGGGCTAAGACTTCCTTGGCCTCGGCTTTGACCCTCCCGGCGTCGCCTCGGGCCTCCTCGAGGATCTGCTTCGCCCTTCCCGAGGCATCGAGTACCTCCCGATCGATGACTCCGCCCACTTCCGTCGCCCCTCCAAAAGAAGAAGACAGATCCGTGTCGATGCGATCCTGAAGGTTCATTCGCTTTTTGAATTCATCGCCTTTGAGAATTTTCGCCATTGCTTCCGATCCTAGGTTGCTTCATGTCGCCGTCTGGGGCCGCCGCAGGGCCAGTCTAGCCAAAAAACAAAGGTTTTCCAATGATATCCTGAGACGTATCCCTAGGAAAATTGCGGTCTAAGACGCTCTAAGGCGGCGCCGATCCGCTCCCGAACCTTCTGCGCCTTTTCGGGATGGTTCCGTGGGATATTGAGATCGAGATAACGCTTCAGCACATAGCCGTAACGAGGCGGGATTTTGTAGACAAAGATGGGCGTTAGCGAACGATGCTCCGGTCCAAAAGCCCGACTGAAGACGCTGAAACCGATTTCGAGGGTCAGCTCTTCGGTCTTGAGCTTCTCGACTTCCAGGGAAAGGATGTTCATTTGCGCCTCGCGCATCACCTCAGGGCTGTCATGTCCGCCTTTTTTAATGCGGTTTCGCAGCTCCTTGGCCTCCTCGACGCCCAAGCGGTGCAGGATGGCGCGAGTCGCGGTCCTATCGACCTTGGCGAAGGCGACAGCCATTTCGCTCAAACCCAACTCCCGCATGAGCAGCATGAATTGATCGGCGCTGAGACGGTGGAAATTGATGAAATCGACTGGATGATCCCATATCTCGCGAGAGACGGCGGGAAACCTCGCTTCCAAGCCTTTTTTCAAATGCGCCCAAACCTGATCGGCGGGCACGTTATTCGCCATCGACTTGACGAGCTTTCGCATCTCTTTCGGAAGCTCGGCCAAGACACGCCCCACCTTGGCTCGAGGCAACTCGCGAAAGACCAAGGCCCATACTAGGGGCGATTCTCCGCGCAAGGAATCGAGGATCCAGCCGGGATCGGCTTGGGACCAAAGGGACACCTTCCCTTCCGAACCAAGGCTCGCGAAAGCCTTCTGGAACTCTTCCGGACGGTATTTCTTCGTTTGCTTGAGCAAGGCGTCTAAAACCTGGCGCGTTTCCTCGGTTCGTCCTTCGCCGACGCAATCCAGGAGGGCCGTAGCGCGTTCTCCCTCTTTCAGGGCCGCGATGAGCAGGAAGGCTTGTTGGCGTTCGCTTAGGTCTTGAAGTTCAGTCATAGGCTAGGAAAATAGTACCGGGTCCGACGCCACACCCGAAAGGAAAAAAGCAAAAAAAAAGCGGTCTGAACCAGACCGCTTTTCTCCCAAAATCTTTTTGCTCAACCAACCTGCATGTTGAAGGGAGTCGAGATCGCCTTGTTGGCCATTTCGCCGACCTTCGAGATGACTTCCATGTTCACGGTGCTGCTGTGAGCGTACATCTGCATCCGGGTCAGCTCCATGGCCGACCAGGTCTTCTTGCTGCCCGAGAACATCTGCTCCATGAGCTGTTCCATGTTCATCTGGTTGGTGTTCACTTCCTTGAAAATCTCGAAGATGCCGGTGCTCTTGGGAGCGGCCGACTTCTCGATCTCGCCGGCGCGGGCGACGTCCACTTGGATTTCTCCGCCGGGGAGGGACTTCATGTTGCCGTTGACCGAGTTGTCGTTGCCCATGGACTCGACGAATTCGAGGAGCTTGGCGTTCGAGCTCTGGCCGGCGCTGGCTTGAGCTCCGATGGTGTTGTCCAACATCTGAGAGAAACTGGTCTTGTCGGTTTGAAAGGAACCGCCGAGGCCCTGGTTAGGAAGTTGGGCCCCAGCACCGCTGATGTTATTTAAAGCACTTTGAGTTAAACCAGCTGAAATCGGATCCATAACGTACCTCTTTAAAAAAACCTTCGAGTCTTTATCGTCTCAGCAAACCTTCAAAGTTGCCAGCGCTAATCAAAAATCTGAACAGTTTCTGCCTTATTGAGGATGAACCGCGGCACGGTGCTGGTGCTGGGTCTTGAGCTGAATCAGGCTGATTTTTTTGAACAAAAGCCCCAGGGCTCGGGCATGCAGACGGGAGGTCCAAGACTTCGACAGACCCAGCTTTTGACCGGCCTCTTCCAGCGTCTTGTTCTGGAAATAGTACATTTTGATCAGTTTTCGCTCTTTCTCAGGCAGTTCCTCGATGGCCTGACGCATGTACTCTTTCACCTTCTGAAACTCGGCCTTGTGTTCGATGTCGTTCGCCTTCTTGTCCTCGATCTCCATCGTCTCTTCGCTGGCGTCGATGCTGATGATGTAGATGGAGGCCAGGGAATTGACCGTGTCGTAGAGCTCGCCAATCTCTTCATCGGCGCTCAGCTTGGTCGTGGCGTTCTTGTCGGCCATGGTCTGCAGGTACTCGTTGGCGGCCTGCTCAAACTTGATTTTGGAATAAAGGGAGCGTGGAATCCAACCGGTCTTGCGCAGGCCATCGTAGATGGCGCCCTTGATGCGATAGTAGGCAAAGGTCTTGAAATCGACGTTGAACTTGGGATCGAAGCGCTTCGCGGCTTCCAGAAGTCCCAGGCGGGCGTTGCAGATAATCTCTTCGATATCTGCATCATTGGAAAGGGTTTGCGCCACTTTATTCGCGATGGAGGTGGCGTAAGGTAGGTATTGTTCGATCAGACTATCTCGGCCGCTTAAATCTTCTTGCGCCGCGTTAACCGCGTTGACCGTTGCGGGATTCACTGCTGCTTTTTTCACGACCCGTTGCGTAGCTGTCCGACTCATGCGTTTTTCCCCTTAATCAATGAAAGTGTGCCTGACAACCCAATTTCCTCAGACAGATACTCATGCAAGAACTCAGCCACTGAGTTGCTAAAAAAATGCAGGGGAATTAAAAAATTAAGCTACCGATTTATAACAACTTTTTGGGTGGGGTGCCGATAATAACAGACAAGCCTCTCCCCTACTCACCGTTCATAAGTGCACAAGTGGTGCAAAGAATTCCCATTACTGAGGACTTTAGTCCCCAAAAACAGGATTAGGCTTGGCGTTTGGTTTGGATCAGATAGTGGGAAGAGTTGAGCTTCTCGGTAATGCGCTCAATCATATCGCGACGGGTCGCGGGGCTCACCAACGAATAATAGGGATGTTCGGGATTCTCTAATGTTTTCCGAACGATAGAATCAAAAACCCGTTCCCGCGCCAGGCGGTCGATGGGAGTCTGAATCGACTTAAGACCGGAGGCGGAACTGTCCGCCCGGCGATAATCGGTGGCATTGTCGATGATGAGTTTGAGAAAGGACTCCGGACCGGAGTTTTCTTCGCTAGCGATCTCTTTCGAACCAGGCGCCGATGAAACTGAAGCCTTGGCATCGGGGACGCGGCTGCTGATGGTGTCGCTCATTGGTGTTCCCTTTGCGGTCGTCCACCCTTGCGGGCTTACATCGCCGAAATGCTGTCGCGGGCGGCGGCCTCGCGGGTCAGGACGGTATCTAGTTTTTGCTGGTCGAAACTGCTGACCGGGCCCGCCGACGCGACGTCGGTGGG
>JAIOPF010000042.1 GCA_021414045.1 Deltaproteobacteria bacterium
TTGGGATCGGGTGGATATCACGGCCCATGCGGAAATCCTCGCCATCCGCGAAGCTTGTCGCAAGATTGGTTCCGTGGATCTCTCCGGTTCCGTCATCTATTCCAGCTGCGAGCCTTGTCCCATGTGTTTCAGCGCCTGTCATTGGGCTCGGATTCGCAAGATCTTCTTCGGTGCCGGGATCGAAGACGCCCAGCGAATCGGGTTCAACGAGATAACCTTCTCCAACCATGACATGAAACAGCAGGGCGGATCGCCCCTAGAGATCGAGGGCGGATTCCTCAAGGAAGAAGCCGAGGCGGTGTTCCGGCTCTGGCTCGAGAAAAAATCCTGCCCCGTCTACTAATATCCGGGCTTTTCAAGCCCTCGCGGATGCATTAAAACTCCGCCCATGTCCATCGCCTCGGTATCCGAAAGCAAAATCCGCGAGCTGGAAGAGCGTTTCCGCAAGCTGGGAGTCCGCGAAGAGGACTTGAGCGAGGAGTTCATCCGCGGTTCGGGCGCCGGCGGGCAGAAGATCAATAAAACCTCGGTCGTGGTCCAGCTCCGGCATCTCCCGAGCGGCGTGGCGGTGCGATGCCAGGAGAGCCGTAGCCAAGCCCTGAACCGCTTCATGGCGAGACGCCTCTTGGCGGATAAGCTGGAAGAGATCGTCTTCAAGGAAAAAAGCGCTCGGCAGCAGCTGGCCGAAAAGATCCGCCGCCAAAAGCGCCGCCGTTCCCGCCGGGCCAAGGACAAGATGCTCGAGTCCAAGCGTCACCAATCGGCCAAGAAGTCCCTGAGGGGAAGGCCGCGGGGCGACGATTAGGCGCTTCTTCCCTCGGAAGGAGTCCTTGACGAAATCCGGACCATTCAGGTTATGAAGTGTTTGTTATGAGCTTTTCCGATTCTTATGATCCCAAAAAATTCGAACCCAAATGGCAGGCCTATTGGGAAGAACATCGCAGTTTTCAGGTCCGGGAAGAGGCCGGCAAGCCGAAGTTCTACCTGCTGGAGATGTTTCCCTATCCCTCCGGCCGCATCCATATGGGGCACGTTCGCAATTACACCATCGGGGACGTCCTCGCGCGTTTCCTCAAAATGCGGGGATACAACGTTTTGCACCCCATGGGTTGGGATGCCTTCGGCATGCCCGCCGAGAATGCGGCGATCAAGAACAAGACTCATCCCGCGGCATGGACCAAAGAGAACATCAAGACCATGCAGGGGCAATTGCGGCGCCTCGGTTTCAGCTACGATTGGGACCGAGAAGTGGCCACCTGCGATCCCGAATACTATCGCTGGGAACAGAAGATCTTCATCGAGATGTTCCACAAGGGATTGGCTTACAAGAAAAAGAGCCTCGTCAACTGGTGTCCCAGCTGCCAGACCGTCCTCGCCAACGAGCAGGTCGAAGGCGGGGCCTGCTGGCGTTGCGACAGCTTGGTCGAGCAGAAGCCCCTCGAGCAATGGTTCCTCAAGATCACGGATTACGCCGAAGAGTTATTGCAGGAGACCTACAACTTGAAAGGCTGGCCCGATCGCGTTCTTACCATGCAGCGCGAATGGATCGGCAAGAGCGTCGGTGCCGAGGTGGTTTTCAAGGTCGAGGGCAGCGGGGAGGAGATCGTCGTTTTCACCACCCGTCCCGACACGCTTTACGGCGTGACTTTTCTTTCCTTGGCCGCGGAGCACCCGCTCATCGATGGCTTGGTGAAGGACGAAGCCAAGCGAGCGGAACTTGAGGCGCTGCGCGAGCGCGTCCGGAAGATCGACCGCGACAAGCGCGTCGCCGACGCCTACGAGAAGGAAGGCGTGGCCCTAGGCGTCAACGTGATCCATCCGCTCACCGGTGCGAAAGTCCCGCTCTTCGCCGCCAATTTTGTTCTGATGGAATACGGCACCGGCGCCGTCATGGCCGTGCCCGCCCACGACCAGAGGGACTACGATTTCGCCAAAAAATACGCCTTGCCCGTTCAAGTCGTCATCGAGCCGAAGGAGGGGGCCAAGAAACCCTTGGATCAAGCCTTCGTCGATCCCGGCGTGATGGTGCAAAGCGCCCAATTCGACGGGATGGGCAGCGAGGAGGCCAAACAGGCCATCGTGAAATTTCTCGAGCAGCAAAAGCACGGAAAGGCCAAGGTGACCTTCAAGCTGCGCGATTGGGGGATTTCCCGACAACGGTATTGGGGCGCGCCGATTCCCATCGTCTATTGCGAGACCTGCGGAGCGGTTCCGGAAAAAGTCGAGAATCTCCCGGTGCGTTTGCCTTTGGATGTCGAATTCACGGGCGAGGGCGGTTCACCCCTGGGCAAGATCGCCTTCTTCGTGAATGCGCCTTGCCCGAAATGCGGCGAACCAGCGCGACGCGAGACGGACACGATGGACACCTTCATGGAGTCCTCTTGGTACTTTTTCCGCTACCTGTCTCCGAAGGACAATGAAGAGCCTTTTAGTCGCCTCAGCTCCGACTATTGGATGCCGGTCGACCAATATATCGGCGGTATCGAGCACGCCGTCTTGCACCTGCTTTATTCTCGATTCTTCACCAAGATCTTGCGTGACTTGGGCTATACGGGCGTCTCCGAGCCCTTCAAAAATTTGCTGACCCAGGGCATGGTCATCAAGGACGGCGCCAAGATGAGCAAGTCGAAGGGCAACGTCGTCGATCCCGAATACCTGATCGACAAATACGGCGCCGATACGGCACGGCTTTTCTGCCTCTTCGCCGCCCCTCCCGAAAAGGACCTCGATTGGAACGACGCCGGCGTCGAAGGCTCCTCGCGCTTCCTGGTCCGTGTTTGGCGCCTGCTCACCGAGTTATTTCCGCTTTACCGGCGTCGCATGGGCGCGAATACCGCTCCGAAGCCCGCCTTAAGTATCTTGCGTGGCGTTCATACCAAGCTGCACCAGACCATCAAAAAAGTGACCGACGACATCCAACAGGATTTCCATTTCAACACGGCCATCTCGGCCATCATGGAACTGGTCAACAAGGTCGCGGAAGTTCCCCGCGCCGATTGGGAGGGCGAAGAAGGGGCCGCGCTCTTGTCCCAGACTTTGGAGTCTTTGGTCTTGTTGCTTTCTCCTTTCGTGCCGCATTTTTGCGAAGAGGCCTGGAGAAACCTCGGCTACGATGGGAGCTTGCTCGATTTTCCCTGGCCTAGCTTCGATCCCGAGGCCACTCAAGCGGATCTCGTCACCGTCGTCGTCCAAGTGAACGGAAAACTGCGCGGCAAGATCGATCTGCCTCCCCAAGCCACCGAGGATGAAGTGAAGCATTTCGTCGACACGGACGAGAAGATCAAGGCGCATCTTGAGGGAAAATCCGTGGTGAAGACGATTTTCGTCCCCGGAAAACTGCTGAATCTCGTCGTGAAGTAGGTTCCATGTCCCTTTCCTTGCTCAAATCCGCGGATAAAATCGCCCTCGATCCGGTCGTCGCCTTGATCGGCCCCGAGGCTTACATCCGCGAGCATCTCCGGGAGAACCTTATCCAACGAG
This sequence comes from Deltaproteobacteria bacterium, assembly GCA_021414045.1. Taxonomy (GTDB): domain Bacteria; phylum UBA10199; class UBA10199; order DSSB01; family DSSB01; genus DSSB01. Next base: position 3,481 of record JAIOPF010000042.1, read on the forward strand.
CCTTGGCGGGCGCCCTTAAGGAAATGAACTATGCGCGTTTCCAGGTCGGGGACGACGATATCCGTCGCGTCGTCGAGGCCTGCCAAGATTACCCTTGTTTCGCCGCCAAGCGGGTGGTGGTCCTGCGCGATGCGGGCGCTCTCAAGGCCAAGGACGCCGAAGTGCTCAGCGCCTACCTCGATAGTCCCCAACCGACGACTCTGTTGTTGATCGACGACGAAAAGCTCGACGGGCGCCTCGAGTGGGTCAAGAAACTCAAAAAAAAGGCCCGAATCGTGGAGATTGTCGCGCCGGATAAGGGCGAGTTGGAAGGGTGGGTCGCCGAATGCCTCAAATCCGAGGGCAAGAAGGCCGCGCCCGAAGTCGTGGAATGCTTGGTGGATTGGGTGGGGGCTTCCCTGGAAGCCCTGAGGCTGGCCGTTTCTCAATGCTGTCTCTATATTGGAGACGCGCCGACCCTCACGCTGAAGGATTTGGAAGCGCTTTTAGTCAAGGTGACCGACGAGAACGTCTTCGAGATGATCGACGCGCTGTTCGCCAAGAATCACGTCGAGCTGCACCGTTCTCTGGGCTTGTTGCTGGAAAGCGGCGAGGAACCGCTGAAGATCCTGTCCTTGATCCACCGGCACCTGTCGATCTTGCTGACTCTGAAGTTTTCCGGATTGAGGAAGGCGGGGGCGGTGTTTCGCATGCCGCCCTATATTTGGAAGAAGTACGAGCAGCAGGCCCAACGCTATGGCCGCCGACTCAACCTATCTTTATGGGCGCCCATCGCCCGAGCGGATCTGCGCCTCAAGGGCAGTGGGCTGCCTCGTCCCTTGCTGCTGAAACGCTGCGTGGATGAAATTATCGGATTACTTGCCTAAGGACCCGACGAGCTTCGAAAGGCGGGAGATCTTCCGCGAACGGTTGTTCGGGTGCAGGATGCCCTTCGAGACCGCTTTGTCGATCTTCTTGATCGCGTCGAGCAAGGCGGCCTTGGCCAAGCCGAGATCCTTCTTTTCCACCGACTGCCGAACTTTCTTGATGAAGGTGCGGACTTCGGAGCGGACCGTCGTGTTGCGGGTTTCGCGCTTCAGATTCTGTTTGTGACGCTTGATCTGCGAGCGATGACGACCCTTGGGAAGTTTGCCTTTTTTTGCCTCAGCCATAGAATTCAACCTTAAATGAAATTTCGCTTTTTAGCCCAATTTATGGGCTCGTCCCCCTACCAGAGGCCGCAAGGACCTGTCAACTAGAGCCCTAAGTGGAACGGAGAGCCATTTTCAACCTTGGAAGGCCGTCAAAGACAAGCTTTCAAGCCGGAAAATCCCCGCTTTTCTCTTGACCTTCGGGGTGGTCCCGACTAACCCCATGCCCGTCTAAAACCTCGATTTTAGTAGATATTTATGGAAGAAAACCTCTACTACCAACAGCGCCTTGAAAAACTCCAAAAGCTCCGCGAAGAGGGGGTGAATCCCTTTCCCAACGGCCTTTCCTGCAGCCACACCGCCGGAGAAATCCTCAAGGATTTTTCCGCCCTCCCTAAAGAGGAGCTGGAAGCCAAGAAAATTCCCGTCAAGCTCTCGGGACGCATCATGTTCATGCGCAGCTTCGGGAAGGCCTGCTTCGTGAAGCTGAAGGACCGCGAAGGGCGCATCCAGGCTTACATCAAGAAAGACGGCATTTCCGAACAAGACTGGAGCCTTTTCGAGAAGGCCGAGGTCGGCGATTTTCTCTGGGTCGAGGGCTATCTTTTTCGCACCAAGACCGACGAGCTTTCGATTCACGTCGAAAATTTGCGGCTAGCCGTCAAATCGCTGCAGCAATTGCCCGAAAAATTCCACGGTCTCACCGACGTCGAGGCGAGGTATCGCCAGCGCTACGTCGACCTCATCATGAACGACGAGGTCAAGGACGTCTTCCTGAAGCGTTCGCTGATTATCCAAAAAATTCGCAATTTCCTCGCTGAGCGCGCCTTCGTCGAAGTCGAAACTCCGATGATGCAGCCGATTCCCGGTGGGGCGGCGGCGAAACCCTTCGTCACCCACCACAACGCCCTCGATATGAGGCTTTACCTGCGCATCGCTCCCGAGCTTTATCTCAAGCGACTCGTCGTCGGCGGCATCGAGCGGGTCTTCGAGATCAACCGAAATTTTCGCAACGAGGGGATGAGCATCCAGCACAACCCCGAATTCACGATGCTCGAATTCTACCAGGCCTATGCGACCTACGAGGATTTGATCGCGCTGAGCGAGGAGATGCTCTCGAGCCTGGCTCAGGAGATTTGCGGCGACACCGAGATCTCGTATCAGGGAACCCCGATCAGCATGAAAAAGCCCTTTCAAAGGCTGACCCTCAAAGAATCGCTGGTGAAGATTGGCGGCATGAATCCCGAGATCCTGACTTCCCGCGAAAAGGCACTGGCCGAGGCGAAGCGCCTCGAGATCCACCTGAAGAAAGAAAAGGAAGGCTTGGGCGCCATCCTCACCGAGATCTTCGAGGCCACGGTCGAAAAGAAATTGATCCAACCGACTTTCATCACGCAATACCCGACCGAAGTTTCGCCGCTCTCGCGGCGCAACGAGCAGGACCCCGAGGTCACCGACCGTTTCGAGCTTTTCATCTACGGTCGCGAGCTGGCCAACGGCTTCAGCGAGCTGAACGATCCGCTGGACCAAAAAGAGCGTTTCTTGAAGCAGGTCACCGCCCGCGAGGCGGGCGACGAAGAGGCGATGTACCTCGACCAGGATTTCGTCACCGCCCTCGAGTACGGCATGCCGCCGACGGCGGGCGAGGGCATCGGAATCGACCGGCTGGTGATGCTTTTGACAGACCAACCTTCGATTCGCGACGTCATTCTCTTCCC
>JAIOPF010000043.1 GCA_021414045.1 Deltaproteobacteria bacterium
CAGGGGACCACCTATATCCCTTTGCAGCCACCTTCTCTAAGTTGTCTTCCACTGGAGCGAACGTTTCCTCCAGGTCATCACTACAAGGAGAAGAAATATGAACTGGGATCAAATCGAAGGAAATTGGAAACAAGTCGTCGGCAAGGCCAAGGAAACTTGGGGAAAGCTGACGGATGACGAACTGAGCGAAATCAAGGGCAAGCGAGATCGCCTGGCCGGCAAAGTCCAAGAAAAGTATGGCATCGCCAAGGAAGAGGCGGAAAAACAGCTCGAGACTTTCCGCGGCAAGCTGAAAGACCTGAAGAAGGAGGCGGTATGAGTCGCTCCTTGTTGGAGATCCTGAAGGCTGACGGGGCGGAGGCCATTTCGACTACCGGGGAAGCGGCCGCCTAGGTCCGGTTCACCGAAAAGGCACCCGTCCCCTGAAGGGCGGGTGCCTTTTTTATTGGGAAAGGGTTGAAAAATCCACGGTTGCTGGGCAATGTCAGGGAATGAACCGAGAATACCCCGCCAATCTCCTCCTCACCGAAGTCGGACCCCGCGACGGTCTGCAGAATGAAAAAGGACAGGTTCCGACGGCGCAAAAAGTGGCCTTCATCGAGAAGTTGGTCGAAGCCGGAGTGACTCGGCTCGAGGCTGGATCCTTCGTGAGTCCGAAATGGGTGCCGCAGATGGCGGACACGGCCGAGATTTTCCAAAAATTGAAACGGAAAGAGGGGGTCAAGTACATCGCCCTGGTTCCCAACCGAAAGGGCATGGAAGGGGCCTTGGCCAATCAGGTGACGGACATCGCCGTGTTCACGGCCGCCTCCGAGACCTTCACCAAAAGAAACATTAATGCCACCATCGAGGAATCTCTCATCAACATTCAAGAGGTTGTTCAAGTTGCGCGGCAAAACAACATGTGGGTGAGGGGCTATCTCTCGACCTGCTTCGTCTGTCCCTACGAGGGGAAAATCGCCCCCTCCCAAGTCCTGAAAGTAGCCAAGCGGCTTCTGGCGATGGGCGTCGACGAGCTCTCCATCGGCGATACCATCGGAGCCGCCACGCCCAATCAGGTGACCGACTTGGTGAGTTTGCTTGGCCAAGAAGCGCCCTTGGATTTATTGGCCCTGCATTTTCACGACACCCGAGGCACGGCTTTGGCGAATGTCTTGGCGGGGATGCAGGCGGGTGTTCGCAAATTCGACGGCTCGGCCGGAGGTCTGGGGGGCTGTCCCTATGCTCCGGGTGCTTCCGGCAACCTAGCCACCGAAGATCTCCTATATATGTTGGAAGGAATGGGCATCCAAACCGGGATAGACTTGCAAAAAGTGGTGGAAGCTTCTCAAATCATCGCTCAGGCCCTAGGGCGGACGCTTCCGGGGCGCTATCTTCAGGCTCATCTGGCCCAAGCTTCGCGGAATTCCTGAGGATTCTTCCCAACATTGACAGCCTCTCCATGCACTGTTATGTGCAACCCCTCAAGAATCTTCACTTTTTTTACGAGGTGCCCTCTGTTTGCGCGGCTAAAAAAAGATATCCAAGTGGTTCGCGAGCGTGATCCTGCCGCCCGTTCGGCGTGGGAAATCTTCCTGTGCTATCCGGGATTGCACGCCATGTTTTGGCACCGCGTGACGCATTGGCTCTGGAACCACAACTGGAAATTGCTCGCGCGATGGATCTCCATGATGATCCGCTTTTTCACGGCCATCGAGATTCATCCCGGCGCGCAAATAGGCGAAGGTTTTTTCATCGACCACGGACTGGGCGTCGTCATCGGCGAGACGACGGTGATCGGCAAGAACGTCACGCTCTATCAAGGCGTCACCTTAGGGGGCACTTCCTGGAAAAAGGAAAAGCGCCATCCCACCATCGAAGACAACGTGGTGGTGGGCGCCAGCGCCGTCGTTTTGGGCCCCATCACCGTCGGCCACGACAGCAAGATCGGCGCCTGCTCGGTAGTGGTTCAAGAAGTGCCGCCTCACTCGACGGTCGTCGGCGTGCCCGGAAGGATCGTCT
>JAIOPF010000273.1 GCA_021414045.1 Deltaproteobacteria bacterium
CTTGGTGGGACGCGACGCCTCGGAGGGCGCGGCCGAGGGGCTCACGACAATCTTCGAGCCAGTTTGCAATCCGCCGGCGACTTTCTTGCCGTTCCACTTCTTGATATCCTCGACGGAGACGCCGTTCTTGGCGGCCACTTCGGAGATCGTGTCACCGCGTTTCACCACATAAAACGGAGAATCCTTGGCCTTGGGCGCGGCGGCTTGCGGACGGTCCGGAGCGGCTGCCACCGCGGGCACGGATTTTTCCGTCTTCACCATCAATTTCGTTCCGGACTTGAGGCCACCCTTCAAGGCCTTGGAGTTCCATTCCTTGAGGTCGGAAACGGAGACGTCATACTTCGAAGCGATGCTGGCGAGGGTCTCGCCGCGGCGAACCGTGTGGTAGCTGACCACTTGTTTCGACTTGGAGGGAGGGGCGTCTGAAGCGACCTCGGCCGGAGCCGGAGCGGAGGAGCTGTCACCGGGGCTCAGAGCGAGGTCGTCCTTGCGAATGCCTTCCACCGCCTGCTGCAGCTGGGCGTCGCTGGGGGCCTGTGCCGTCGCGGGGGCGCCGACGGCATTTTCGGGCCTATCGGAGAATTGCATCGGCGTATCGCGATTCGCATTTTTTTTCTCGGAGGGAGCCGCCACATCCGAAGGACCGCCGGCGACCAATTCACCCGGGGTTTGGGCCTGAGTCGGGAGATCGGCTTGGGGGGCCGCCGCGGGAGACGCATGGCCGCGTCCGGCGAAGGGGTCGCCCTCGATCGCCAAATCGTCGCTGCGCACCGGCGTCCGCGGAGGAGCTTCCGCTTCGACGGGAGCGGGACCGCGCTTCGGAAGCGGTTCGCGCTCGGCGACTTCCATCTCGTCTTGCTTCTTGTTCTTGTCCTGCTTTTTATTCTTTTTCTTGCCCTTCACGTCCTCAGGGCCTTCCAGCTTGGCGAGGTTCAAGCCGAACTGGCGCTTGGCGGCATGCGCCGCCGCGTCGTCACTGGAAGAATCCGCCGGCGAACCGCCGCGTCCGCGCGGGATGGTCAATCGACTGCCCGGAGAAACTTCGTAACGAGCCACGGTGAAAGTGCGCTTCTCGGTCTTCGCCCGACCCTTGCGCGTGTAAACCTTGACCTTCTCGGTTCGCTTCTCGTTGCGGATATCGACGTCGCCCGGATTGGCCTTCGCGATCTCCTTCTCCGCCACGCCGAACTTGTCGGCGATGTCGCCCAGGGAATCGCCGCGCTGCACGACGTATTCGATCGAGCGCATCCGTTGCGAAGGACTGAGACTGGCGTATTTTTTCATGAAGCGATCGCGGGTGCCGCGGGGGATCTTCAGGCTGTAGCCCGGAATTTGGGGCGGGGTCATGTCTTGGAGCAATTCGGGATTGAGCAATCGCACGAGGTCGGCGTCGACCCCGGCGCATTCCGCCGCCACCGCGAGGTCGGTGGCCGAACTCATCTTCACCTTCTCGTAATCGATGGGAGCCTGGTACTCGATGTTGGTAAAACCGTACTTGGTCGGGTTGTGTCCGATAATCGCCGCCGCGAGGATCTTGGGAACGTAATCCTTGGTTTCCTGACGCAGATAATTTCCATCCGCCTGGTCCCAAAAATTGCTTCCGTCGCGCGAGATGGCGTTGCGAATTTTGCCGGCGCCCGCGTTATAGGCCGCGAAGGCGAGATACCAATCGCCAAATTCGTCGTGGAGGTCGCGAAGATGCTGAGCCGCCGCGTGAGTCGACTTTTCGACGTCGCGCCGCTCGTCGACGTAGTAATCGACGTTGAGTCCGTAGATCGCGCCCGTGGACTTGATGAACTGCCAAGGCCCGACAGCCGAAGCCCAGCTATTGGCGCGCGTGTTGAATCCGCTTTCGATCATGCTGAGATAGGCGATGTCCTTCGGCATTCCGTATTTCTTCAGCACCGCTTGGATATAGGGAATGAATCGCCCCGATCGAGAAAGGTACCGGGCATAATGGACGCGCCCGCGGCCGGTGAAGTAGTCGATCCACTTCTGCACCCTTTCGTTGTAAACCATGGGGATGTCAAATTTGCCGTCTTCCACCGTGTAGGTCCGCCCGTAGCGGACGCCCGTCCCCTGCTTGTGCCCAAGCGAGTCGTAAATGATATCCTCGAGATTCATGGAATCATCTTCGCTGGTCGCGGTGGAGGCGCCGCGGCGGCGGGATTGGCCCTCGACGGCTAGGTCGGAATGCTTCTGGCGCTTGGAATGTTGGGGCTTGGCTTGCTTGGGTGCGGAACCGCAGGCGCTGGCCAGCAATGCTACCGCAAGTATCGGAATGAATATTCTTCGCATCGCGCGCCTTTCTTCCGGGAAAAAACCACCGCGCCCTCCGGTCCCCTTCGACAGGCAACAGGGATTCAAGGCACAGAACAAATTCTTGATTAACGTTTTCTAAAATTAACGGGAAAGGCCCAGGTCCGGAGCCATTTCCGCTTAACGCCCAAGATGAAAAAAGATTTTGGTCTTTTTCCAAAAATTACCATTTAATAAAAAAGAGCTTATTCAAACCCTTTGATCTTTCAAGACAAAATGTCAAGACGCTTAACGCGGTGTGTGATCATTTTCCCCGTATTTTTTTCTGCCGCGACAAGAATCCGGGCATTGCGAATTTCGACTCGCTGCATTTTTTAAAATGAGGCTCCCTCATCTTCAAATTCGTTCCACTCCATGAAATGAAGATACCGAATTTTTTTCGTGGAACTTTTCTTCCTCGTCTGTTTTTTTTCGTGAAGTTTCAGGGAGTTAAAAATACTTTCGCCACAGCCCTCCCTCATGACCTCCAACTGGGCATTTTTTTTCCCGCCGTCAAGCCCGCAAAATCCCGAGCTTTTTGTCGACAGAAGGAAAAAAGCGAATTTCCGAATATTTGACAGACCACAACATCTTGTGGTGTTTAAGACTCACAACCCCTAGATACTGTGTATAAACTGTGAATGGACTTGTGGATAGCTCGATGGAGGAACGAGGAATGAGAACGAGTTCGGCTTTAAAAAAGGACCTTTCGGGGCGAAAGTTATCCACTGCTTCCACCTCTCCAGAGACCAAGGCTCCGGTTCCGGGTTTCGACAAAGAGCGCCTCGTCTCGGAATTGCTCTCTTTGGGCAACGACAAAATCAAGCCCGAGCTCGCCAAACAGATCGGCGAAGAAGTCGAAGCCGAACTCCAGAAGCGTTCTTCTCCCAAAATTTCCCCCGAACTCATCAGCGAGATCGTCCAATTCAAACTTCAAGAGCGCGGTTTGATTGAGATTCGGCGCCGACGTCCCAAACATACCATCACCCCAGAAGAAGAGATGACCGTCTCCTTGACCGAGGAAGAGCTGGGAATCCCGCCGCAAGCGCCGGAGCCGGCCGCCGCGCCACTCGAGAATTCCCTAGCCGCCAAGGTTTCGGCGACGCGACTTCCCACTCTCGAAAAATTTTTACGTCCGAGGACGGAAGAAGCCTCTGCTTCTTTTCTCCCTTTACCGCCTAAAGCCACGGTCAAAGTCGCTAGGCCAGCCTTGAATCGCCTCGAAGAAGTCTTCGCCGCCGATTCCACCGAGGCTCAAGCGAGACTGGAATCACTTTTCGGGGAGATCTCGACCTTCGCCGCCGCACTGGAACCCGTGAAGGATTCCGCGCAGGATTCCGAGACCTTGGCGATCGAATTCTTCAACCTGATGGCCAACCAAGAGTTTTACCCTCACCTGCCCATCCTGTTTCAATGCCTCGAGGGCGCGGCGGCCTCCATGCGACGCTGGGGCCCGGTATCGCTCTCTTGGCGAACCGACGCGGCCCTGCCCGAGAATTTTTTCGAGGAAGCGACCCGCCT
>JAIOPF010000274.1:0-1321 GCA_021414045.1 Deltaproteobacteria bacterium
TCATTTTTTTATCCAAGTTGAGATCTCCGTCAGTGTCCCGCAAGGAAGAGAAGATTTTCTTTCCGTCATTGAGGTCGAAGATGTCGAAGCTCGCGAGATTCCCTAGGGGTTCGTCCTGGACAAAGAGAAAATTTCCAACAACTCCCAAGGGCCAACCCGTCTCCAAGGAGATCGTTCGGCTCGCACCCGAAAATTTTGCGCCGCACAGCGCGGTCGGATCTTGGCCCTGCCGGAAGGTGACGGTTTCAATCCCTTTGAGTCCCGGATCTTCCTGCCATACCAGGGCGTCGCCGTTAAAAACCCAGCAAGTTTCTCGAATCGCCTGAGGAGGCGTTACCAACTGGCTCAAGCCCAGCTTGCGGGTCTGAATTTTTTTGGGAGCGTCGAAACCCAGTTCTTTGGCGGAGCAGGGTAGCGAGAGGAGGAGTAGGCAGGGGAAAAGGATCCATTTCATGGATGAAGGCTAACTGGTTTTAGAAAAATCATCGAATAATATTTGTTTCAGGGACCTCCCAATGGGGTTTTTAGCGCTGCTCGGCAGGGTCGCTTATTGCCATAAAAAAGGCCCACCGGAAGGGTGGGCCTTTTGGAAAGCAAGGGATAGTCCCGCCTAGAGGCGTCTTCGCGATTGTCTCAAGGCGAAAGCCACTAGCAGGGCTCCGAGTAGCGCGCCGGCGAAGCCCGCGGAACCGCGAGATCCCGCTCCCAAGCCGCAGCCGCCGCTGTCGGCCGCGCCGTTACCGCCGCCGCTTCCATTTCCGCCGGTATTGCCGTTACCGCTGCCGTTGCCGTCGCCGGGATTCGGATTGCCGTCGGCGATGGGCGGGGTGATGGTTCCCGTCGCCAAATCTTGGGCGATCGAGGCGTTGGTGGGCGTGAAGAGTTTTAGCGAAAAGGTTTCATCCCTTTCGTCGACCGCATCGCTCACCACTTCCACCTTGATCGTCTGAACCGTCTCGCCGGGATTGAAGGTGAGAGTGCCGTTCGCGACATTGTAATCGTCGCCGGGCAGGGCGCTTCCCGCCGAGGTGGCGTATTTTACCGTGATGGTTTCGTTGCTGGCCTGATTGAGCTTCACGGCGAAGTTGGCCGTGGCGGTTCCGGAGCCGGGCTCGCTGACCGAGGCGTCCGCGATCGTGAGCGTCGGGATGGAACCCAACACCACGTCATTGCCGTCGCCGCCCTTATAGGTGATCTTGAATCCGATGTCGTCGTTGCCGACGAGGCGGAAGGTTTCGCCTTCGGGCAGGCCTTCGAAGGTTCCCGCGACGGGATCGTTGGAATCGTTGTCGATAATTTTATAGCTGTCCCCGATCACCAC
>JAIOPF010000274.1:1339-4017 GCA_021414045.1 Deltaproteobacteria bacterium
GGTTCCGGTGACCTTGAGTCCGCTGTATTCGGTGTCGGGCACATTGCCGTTGACCTGGGCGATCAGGACGGCGTTCGGGTCGAGGATGAGATTACCCGTCGCCAAGAGGGCGGGCTGGCTGTCTCCTGGGGAGATCTTGCCTCCCGACTTGACCAAGACTTCGCCGTCGATTTCGCCGTCGCCCTGGACCTTCGCGCCGCTCTCCACGATCACGGCGCCGCTTCCGGTTCCGGAGCCCGCGGTATTGTTGACCTCGAGGGTGCCGGCATTGACGGTGATGCCCCCACTGAAGCTGTTGTTCCCGGTGAGTCGGAAATATCCAGGACCATCCTTGAGAATGTCTCCCGTGCCCAAGACTTGTCCGCCGGAGATCAAGTTTCCGGCGCCGCCCACCGTCAAGGTGGAGGTCTTCAGGTCGATGTCGCCGTTGATCGTCAAGAAACTTCCCGAGTTCTGCACGGTGAAGCTCTGGTCCTGGGTCAGCGCGATTCCGAGGGCGAGGATGTTGGTGCCGCTGGGCTGGCTGGAGAGCAATCCGTTGCTCAATTGAATGTCGTTGCCGCCGAGGTTGTAGTTGGCCGCTAAAAACGTGAGCGATTGAAATCCAGTGAGGTCCGGGAAGTCGTTGGTGTTCGAAAGCTTCAAGGCGCCGCTGGGAAAGGACAAGGCCGCCCCCGCGCTAGGCGCGCCGTTGGGATTCCAGTTATTGGCCGTGGTCCAATTCGTGTTGGTGCCTCCGCCGTCCCAGGTGGCCGCCGGCGCCGCCGAAACGAAGGCAAGGCTGGCCAAGACGCCGAACGAGGCGCCGATGATGATTTTTTTCATGATATCTCCTCTTAAGTTGACCCCCAGGCACCCAGGCGGTACCTAACGGCTTAAGGAAAAATGTCAATCCTATTGGAGGGGAAATTCGATGGACTCCGCGTTGCAAGGAAAAACCGCACTGATTACAGGGGCCTCACGGGGCATCGGGCGCGCGATCGCCCTAAAGTTGGCTTCGTTGGGCTGCGACATCGCCATTCATTACCGCAAGAATCTTGAAGAGGCCCAAGGCCTCGAGACCGAGCTCAAGTCCCGGTTCGGCGTGAGCGTCTCCAAGTTCGCGGCGGATCTCTCTGAAATCGGCGAGATCCATCGTTTCATCGAGGAAGTGAAGGCCGCCCATTCGAAGCTGGACATCTTCGTCGCCAACGCGGCGGCCACGGCCTTCAAGCCGCTCGCCGAGATCCGCGAGCACCACATCGCCAAGACCCTCAATATCACCGTCACCACTTTTATTTTGGCGATGAACGCCTTCAAGCCGATCATGCCGCCAGGCTCGAAGGTCATCACCGTCTCGGGCATCGACACGAAAAAATATTGCTTCAACCATGGGCTGCTCGCCGCCGCGAAATCGGCGCTCGAAACCTTGACTCGGTATTACGCCGTGGAGTCGGCTCCCGAGAAGATCTTCGTCCACGGCGTCAACCCGGGACTGGTCGACACCGATTCCCTGAAGGTCTACTTCGGTTCTTCTTACGAGGAGGCGAAGGCCGAGATGTCCAAGCTCACCCCGATGGGGCGCCTTATGCCGACGTCGGATGTGGCCGAGATGGTGGCTTTTCTCTGTTCCAGGGCTGCGGATTGGATGAACGGGGAGACGCTCTACGCTGATGGCGGCGCCGGATTCCTGATGCCAGTTTTTTCCCAAAAATAATTACTGAGGTTGGGATTCCGGCGGTTCCGGTTTCGAGAGGAAGTCGAGAATGGCTTTCTTGAGTTGGCCGGGCTGGTCCCAAACCGGCGCGTGCCCGCTTTCCTCGAGGATGATCATCTCGGATTGGGGGATCAGCCGGTGCAAGCGTTCGCCGACTTCCAAGGGGATGACTTTGTCTTCCCTTCCATGAATCACCAAAGTCGGCTGGCGGATTTCGCCGACGCGATCGTCCAACAGCCGGTTCTTGCTGTTCTGGATGAAGCCCATGAACACCGCTTCGTAGATGCTCTTGATGCGAGTGGAAGATCGGATCAGCTCGTCCAAGACGAAGCCGGGAAGGGGCGGTGGATTATAGAAGAGCAGCTGCAAAAAACGCCTCGCGGTGGGGCGATCGGTCAGCGTGAGCCGCGCCAATTCGGGGATTTCGGTGCGCAGTCCGGCGCTCTCGATCAAGACCAGCTTGTCGACCTTTTCCGGATGCTCCAGCGCGATGATCAAGCTCACCCAGCCGCCCACCGAGAGGCCCACCAGACTGGTGCGTTCGATTTGCAGTCTATCCATCAGCTTGAGGGTCATGGCGACTTCTTGATCGACGGAGTAGGTCGCGGGATTCAAGCGCAGGAAGTTGCTGGCGAGCATGTCCGGGGCGATGACGTGAAAACGCTTGGCGAGCGGGGGCAATAACCGCATCCAGGTGAATTGCGCCGTCCCGCCGAAACCGTGAAGGAGGATGACCGTCCGGGGATGCTCCTTGCCGCCTTCGTAATAGTGCAGCCCGGTTCGGCCCGCGCGGACATAGTGCTCTTCGATCCCGCCGAAATGCTGGAGCAGGTAGTTGACCGATTTTCGAAAGTGGGGAAGCGGGTCGAGGACGAGATAAATCAAGAGCGCCGCGAACGGAGCAATCAGGAGAAGGGGAAACCACAGGCGTTTACGTTGGTAAAATTTTTTAGCCATGGCGTGGCGGTGGCTCTCGGCCGCC
>JAIOPF010000279.1 GCA_021414045.1 Deltaproteobacteria bacterium
GACTTGCTGAGAAAAACGCGAAAAAATCCCGAAGGCGGAGGAACTCGCCGCGAGCGGCTCCCATCCGCCGCGCAAAGCGGCGACGGACTTGGAGCTCAGGGCCCCCGCGCCTTTGAGACAAAACAGGGTCAGGCCCGTCGAGGCAAATTCATGGCCCAAGCTTTTGGCGCTCCAGTCTTGCGGAATTCCGGAGACTTGGCGGCCGATTTTGGACGTGAGGACGAAAGCGGGAACCTCGGCCGTCAGGCCCGCGGCGGAAGCAAGCATCGTCGCCCCGAGTCCGCGGGTGAAAAAACCGCTGCCGGGATTGTTCCATAAACGGGATAAGGCGTAGAGTTTGGTGCCCTTGAAAACCAGTGAACCAACGCCGAATCCGGCGAGCATCCAAGGATCGGAGACTTCGCCAGCGAATCGTCTGAGTAAGTGTTCGAAACGTGGTCCCGTGGCCCCGCTGCCGAGAATCGCTCCCAACTCCCGCTGCGCGGAAGCGCGAATCTCGGGCAATTCCCGCGGGGCTCTTGAAACACCCTGAAGTAGAAGCGAAGCCGCTCCCAGATTTCCATCTTCCTCGAGACGGCGGGCGAATTGCGTGATCCCCCGCCAAAACATGGCAGGATCGGAATCCTTGGCCAACTCGGTCAATTCGGCAAGACGCGCGGGCGAAAGCTGGGAGCGCAAGGTCCCTTGATAACTCTGGGGCATGCCCTCCAACAAGGCGCCAAAATCCGCGGTAGGTTTTGCTGCCATGATGAGGCTAAGCGGGCCTTCAGGGACTTCCGTCGGAAAGTCATTCCTGGCCAAGTCGTCCAAAAAACGGGCGAGAAAAATCTGTTGGGTTCGGAGCTCTGAGGGTGAGGAAGCTGAGGAGAAGTCGGCGGACAAAGGTCGGCCCCAGGCGGCAAGATCCGCCTCCCCAGGGGTTTTACCCGGTAACCTGTTGTGCCCCCACGACATGTTAATCCTAACTATTTGAAATCAGTAATAAAAATATCTATAATGATTTGTTTTTTTATCGTCCTACGGGAAGCGAAGTTGCTTTGTACAAGAAAGAATTCATTGGCCTATTCCGCGATTAAAATGAAAAATGCGTAAGATGAGCCCTCCCCGCCCAAGCCTCGATCAAGTCGCCGTCGATCTCGCGCTGACCAGTCACGCCCTCACGCAAACCGGACGACTGCTATTCGAAAGCCTGGAAAAACCCATGAATTCGCTTAAGGCCGGACGCTCGCCCCGGGCCCTCGCCCTTTCCGAAACGGTCGAAAAAGCCGGAGCCTTGCGCGGAACCTTGGCGGAGATCCTGAACGACTTTCAGTCGCGCGGCCTCGAATTCAAAAGTTACGAATCCGAGTGGAAGGATCCTAACTTCGCGGTTCAGATGCAAGCCCTGGAAGGAGAGCTCCGATTCTGGACGGCCTTTCACGACCGCAGCCAAATCCTCCTCAAAAAACTGCAACTGATCGCGGAGCTGGAAAATTTGAGCGCCTTGGGCCGCGCTCCCATCCAAGACGCGTGGGACGAAATGCGAGCCCTCGCCATGGCCGAATCCAGCTCATAATCTATTTCGGTGATTTATTTTCCGGAGGAGTGGCCCGCAAGATGAAGGCCTCGGCCTGGGCTCCCGAAGGCATCAGGACCTCGGGTAGATTTTTGCGGCCATAAGCGGCTCCGAAAAAACTCGCCGCCAAGCTGGGGTGATATCCGGGGACTCTCGACTCCCGCGCCGTACGCATGAGATCGACCAGGCGCGAACCGTCGCCGCCGGAGCGCAGAAAGAGATAGAGCCCCGTGGAAAAATAATCCGCGGCGTTGGCTTCGTAACCCAATTGTTCGAGTCCAACCTGGGGGTCGCTTTGCGGATCGCTCAAGGCATCCATCAGCAAAAAACGATCCTGCAGGATTTGCGCCTCGGGACGACTCTTGAGGCGCTCGAGGAGATCGGGACCACGGGTCCCATGCTCGATCAGGGAACTAAGGGTCTCCGCGCCGAGCAGCAATGCCGCCTGGGTTTCCTGCCCCGTCCGATAGCCGATGGCCGTCTGCTGAACGTGGGCTTGCAATTCCTCGGGACTCCTGGACTGCGCGAAGGCATAGGCCAGGCTCTCGTGCAATAGCTCCAATTCAAGATCATGGCTCACGTAAGGAACCGGATCTCCACCGCGCAACCGCTGCGTCAAAGGACTGTCCGGAAATTGGGCATCCGGCGGAACCCCTAGCCCGAGTATCGCTCCATGGCGGCGCTGCAGCATTTCCTCGGACGCGACGCCGCGGCGCAAGAGCCGGCCTAGCCCGGGGATCTTCCAAACCGTGCGGCCGTAAAATCCGTTCAAGGAATCCGTCGCGCCGCGCAACTTCGCGTATACCGCCTCGCTCCAGCCATATTCGCGAGCGCTCTGCAAGGCCTCCCGCGCTTTGGCGAGCGAGCCCGCCAAAGCGCTGCGCTGCGCTTCGTCGTTCTCGATTTTCGCGCTGGCCTGTTCGGCCTCTTGCGGAGGTATGCCGCTCTCGCTGCTCGCGGCGGAACGCCGGAACAAGGCTTTCAGCGAGGCGACGCTGCGCTTCAAGACGTTCTCATGCTCCCTGGCCGCATTCAACTCGGCCTCGATCTCCGCCAAGCTCCTCTCGAAAGACTCGCTGTGCTCGAGATCCGGGCGTTCGTCGATGCGCTCCAATAGCTCTTGCAGGCGTTTGGCGGCCTTGCCCAAGACGGTGTCCCGGGTATCGGCCTTTTGCAGGTATTCATCGAGGCTTCTTTGCAGGAGTTCGGTCAACACCGCGCGGCGAGTGGGCGTTCCGTCGCCGTTGCCTCCGCGTCCCGTTCCGTTCGCGCCGTCCCCGTTTTCCGAGCTCATGAAGACGACGCCTTCCAAACGAGGGTCACTAAAACGGCCGCGACGACCCGCCGTCGCGAAGGCCGGTTCTAAAATCCATCCCGCACTCGAGTCGGAATCGAAAGACTCACCCGGGGAGATCTCGCGGAAACGTCGGGCCAAGACGCGAAGGCCACGGCTCTCCAAGGCCTCCGCGACCGCGAAATTCTTGCCGGCGGCTCCGTTACGGATCCAGGATTCGAGGGAGAATGGCCCCGCTCGGCCCTCCCGGAAAGCGGCGGCGATCTCCGCGGAAGCCGCCTGGTGAGCGCCCTGGCCCGGTTCGACTCGCGCCAGGCGCAAGAAATCCCGCATCCGGTTCCCCAGCAGAGAATTCCTTTGTGCCTCGATTTGGGGGGCCAGCGAATCGACGCCGAGTTGATGCATGATCCGACCCGCGAGCCGCATGTGTCCGACGGTCAGCAGCCCCTGCAGCCAAGGCTCGGCTCCAGGAGTGGCCTCCTCGAGACCCAACCCGACGTTGAGGGAATGAGCCGCGACGACCAAACTCAATTCGGAACCGAAACGCAGGCTCTCGAAAGTAAAGCGCCCGAAGGGTGTCAAGCCGCCAGCGGCGTCGTTGAGTCCGCCGAGAGTCCGAATTCGAGGGCCGGCGATCTGCAGCGCATTGCCGGCGACGCGCAGCAGGCCAAAAGTCGTATATCCCGAAAGGAGCTCGCGGCGCAGGCCGTCCGCGCTGAGCGAAGGATCCGCGCCAAGGAAAATTTCCGTGCCGAGCCGTCGGGTCAAAGTGAGCGTCGGAACTTCGACGGCGAGGGCCGCGCCTTCGGAAGCCAATAGAGTTCCCCAACCCAATCGCGTCGACCGAGCCAGCACCGCAAGCGAGGCGGCGCGGGAAACCAGCAAGGAGGCGCCGAAAGATCCCAGCATCAGCGGAGAAGCGAGCTCCCTCAAGAGATGCGGCGCTTGGCGCTCGAGTTGATCGGAGAAACTTCCCCCTCCGTTCAGGACTTCCAGTTCCGCTTCCGCCAAAGAGCGAGTGGCGGCATTCGTTTGAGCGAGCAAAAGCAGTTCTCGGGAAAAAAGCGGCATCCTTTCGGCGCGAAGGTTTCGGCGCGCCAAGGAAAGCAGGCCCTGGGCGAAAAAGTCGGGATCGTCCTCGCCCAAGAGCGAAACCAGGCGCCGCTTTCGCGACGATAGCGCTCGGATTCTTCCGCCGCCGCCGTCCGCAAAAGATTGAAGACCATTTCTCGAAAACGAGGGTTTTCCCGGGCCAGTACCGTCTCGGCTAAAGGGAGACCCCTCCTCGCAGGCGAGGCGAAAAAATCTTCGGGCGCGGTCCGATTCGCGGGGCCGCGCCGATGGGTTCCAAGGGGCGGAGACATAGAAAAAACCGAGAAATTACAAATTTTTACTTAAAATATGAGGACTTATCGCCGTAAGCGAAAATAGGTTGCGGGAGAATGGTCTAGGCGGCTCAAGAGAGCACCGTCCTAAATTCGGAGGCCCGCGTGTAATCCCAAACGGAAATCGTCCCCTCTTCCCCACCCGAATTCAGGCCAAGCTGCTTTTTCGTTACCGAAATGTCAACGGATTCCCTCTTTTCTTCGGTTTTTCCAGGGAAGGCCCTCGCCCCCCTCGACTGGCACTAGGTTTGCTTTCAACGAAAACCCATCAATCAACCACCTCTTCTTCATTGAAAGGAGTCCTCTCATGTCCCTGAAAAAAATCCTCGTTGCGCTGGCCTTCCCGGCCTTGGCGATTTTCCTCGCCGGTTTCGTTCCCGCCTCGGTCTCGGCCAAGGCTCTCGAAGGCGTCGTCAACATCAATACCGCGACGCCAAAAGAGCTGACCATGCTTCCAGGCGTCGGCAAGGCGAAGGCGGAGCAGATCGTGCAATATCGCCAGACCAAGCCTTTCGGATCCGTCGACGATCTGAAGAGCATTCCCGGACTCGGCGCGAAACGCATCGAGGCGATGCGGCCCCACGTCGTCGTCGACGGCGCCACCACCGCGAAGCGCCTCGCGACGAAAAAAGACGCCGCTCCCGAGGGCGCGGCTCAAGCTCCGGCTCCCGCGGCGCCGAAAAGCTAGGCTCCCACCTCACACCCACAAGGCAAACCCCCTTGTTTGCCGCGCGGCGAGGCCCGCCCAGCCTCGCCGCGCATCCTTTTTTCCCCAGGCCAATTCCCTCGCAAAAAAAAGAAGGGATCGCGGAAAACCGCAATCCCTTCTTAACGCTATTCATCCATTTCGGATTAGGCTTGGCGACGGAACCGCAACGCCAAAAGCAAACCGAGGAAAGGCAAGGCGAAACCAAGCATGGAAGCCGAGGATGTCCCGGCATTCAAGGAGCATCCTCCGCCGCCGATGGAAGTTCCCGCGGGCAACCCCCCGCCGCCTCCGCCACCATTGTTGTTATTGTTGCCTCCGTTGTCGTTCCCGCCGCCGTTATCTTGGCCGCTTCCCACGATGTCGATCCCGAAAGTGAAATTGT
>JAIOPF010000044.1 GCA_021414045.1 Deltaproteobacteria bacterium
CGAGATGAACCATTTCGTCAAGCGCGAGCTGCACCAGCTATTAGGCAAGGATTTCAAGGAATATTCCCTCCAAGGCCCTTGACAAATCTCGGGATTTCGCTAGGTTCGCCCCCTATTTTGACGACATTTCCGCACAACAAGCTGCCAAGGTTGGGCGCCCCGTGCCACCCCCCAAGAAAGAGGCGAATTCATGAGTAATTCCAACTATTTATTTTCTTCCGAGTCCGTTACCGAAGGACATCCCGATAAAATTGCCGACCAGATCTCCGATGCGGTCCTCGACGCCATCCTAGCCAAGGACACCAAGGCGCGCGTGGCCTGCGAAACCCTAGTCAAGACCGGCTTCGCCATGGTCGCCGGCGAGATCACCACCACCGCCACCATCGACTTTCCCGAGATCGTCCGGAAAACCATCAAGGAGATCGGCTACGACGACAGCCGCAAGGGCTTCGACTACGAAACCTGCGGCGTGCTGGTCGCCATCGACAAGCAATCGCCCGACATCTCCCAGGGCGTGACCGAAGGCGAAGGCCTTTTCAAAGAGCAAGGCGCCGGAGATCAAGGCCTGATGTTCGGCTATGCGACGGACGAAACTCCCGAATTCATGCCCGCTCCCATTGACTTCGCCCACCGTCTCACCATGAAATTGGCCGAACTGCGGAAAGACGGCACCCTTCCCTGGCTACGCCCGGACGGAAAGTCGCAGGTCACCATCGAGTACAAGAACGACAAGCCCGTCCGCATCGACACGGTGGTCATGAGCACCCAACACGGTCCCGAGGTTGAGCACAAGGCCATCGAGTCCGCCTTGATCGAGCAGATCGCCAAGAAGTGCCTGCCCGCTGATCTCTTGGACAAGAACACCCGCTTTTTGATCAATCCCACGGGACGCTTCGTCATCGGCGGACCGCAGGGCGACTGCGGCCTCACCGGCCGCAAGATCATCGTCGACACCTATGGCGGCATGGGACATCACGGCGGCGGCGCCTTCAGCGGCAAGGACCCCAGCAAGGTCGACCGTTCGGCCTGTTACATGGCCCGCTATATCGCCAAGAACATCGTCGCGGCCAAGATCGCCCGGCGCGCCGAGGTCCAGATCGCCTACGCCATCGGTTTCCCCGAACCCGTCAGCGTCATGGTGAACACCTTCGGCACCAGCGAAATTCCCGCCGAAAAACTCACGCAAGCGGTTCGCGAGACCTTCCAGCTCAAGCCGGCCGGCATCATCAGCGAACTGAACTTGCTCCGCCCCATCTACAAGAAAACCGCCTCTTACGGACACTTCGGCCGCAACGATCCCGATTTCCAATGGGAAAAGACCGACAAGGTCCAAGCGTTGAAGAAAGCACTGAACTTCTAAAAAGGATGGACTCATGAACTCCGATATTCGCGACAAAAGCCTCAGCACCAAAGGTAAACTCCGCATGGAATGGGCCGAACGCGACATGCCCGTCCTGAGGCAGATCCGCCAGCGGTTCCATCAAGAGAAGCCCCTGAAGGGCCTCAAGATCGCCGCTTGCCTCCACGTCACCACCGAGACTGGCAACCTGATGGTCACCCTCAAAGAGGGCGGCGCCGACGTCACCATCTGCGCCAGCAACCCGCTCTCGACGCAAGACGACCTGGCCGCAACCTTGGTCGTCGATTACGGCATCCCGGTTTTCGCCATCAAGGGTGAAGACAAAGAAACCTACTACAAGCACATCACCCAGGCCCTCGAGTTCGCCCCGCACATGACGATGGACGACGGCGCCGACTTGGTCAGCTACATCCACACCGAAGGCAAAAACCTGCTCCCGACCATCATCGGCGGAACCGAAGAGACCACGACCGGCGTCATCCGCCTGAAGAGCATGGCCCGCGACAAGGCCCTGCAATACCCCATCATCGCGGTCAACAACGCCGACACCAAGCACTTCTTCGATAACCGT
>JAIOPF010000009.1 GCA_021414045.1 Deltaproteobacteria bacterium
GAAGAAGACGGCAAAGATTCTCGCGGGGGGCGACGGCAATGCCCAGGACGCCGCGACGCAGGCCTTTAAGAAACTCGCGGGAGCCAAGGGCTTGAAGCAGGTGATCTTGTTGACCGACGCCGACAAGTTGCCGCCCGAAGAGCAGCGGCAGGCCATGGCCGCGGAAGCCAAGAAACAGCAGGCGGTCTTCAGCATCCTCGCTTTGGGCTCCATGGAAAACCCCTCCGAGGAAATTTACCTCGCGCCGACGGCTTCTTCCCTTGGCTTTGAGTTGCTTTCCGCCGCCGCCGAGAGTTTCGGGGACGTCTCGATCGCTTTTCCCCAATTGGCTCCCTTGCCTCGTTTGAAATGGGCCAAGGATGTCGCGGGGAAGGCCGATATTCAGGGCGGTAAGATCTCCTTCGAGGTTCAAGCGCAAGATCCGTCTTTGCTCCAATCCTTGCAGTTGAAGGTGGATGATGAAAAGCCGGTGGATCTCGACAAGACCGCCCTGCGTCAGTCGGTGGATTTGGGGACCTTGAAGATCAAGCCCGGCGCTCATCGGATGCTATTGCAGCTGACCACCCAGGAAGGCGACATCGTCAGCGAGGGCCTTGAGGTGCAGTACGTCGCCAAGCGGCCGCTGCGTTTCGTGAAGCCGCTCGACAAGGATTCCATCGCCGGGAATTTCAACGTGATGTTCTCGGTGGGCAAGGTTCAGGGAGCCGAGACCCAGTCCATCGATCTCATGGTCGACGGGAACAAAGTCGGTCAGTCGACAAGCGCGCCATTCTTGATTCCGCTCAATTCGACTTCTTTGAGCGAGGGAGAGCATACTTTGCAAGCCGTCGAGACCTACAGCGACGGAACGACGGAAAGCGTCCAGATTCAGGTGAACGTCAACCAGCAGGTGCCGCAAGTGCAAATCCAAAGGCCCAGCATCGGTGAATACCTTTCCAATTTAGCCGAGATCGAGGCCCAAGTCGGCGGCGGACTTTTCGAGCAAGTGCAGAAGGTCGAGTTTTTGGTGGACGGCGAGTGGATCGGCGAGGCTCCCCAGGCGCCGTTTCGGTTGCTGTGGTCGAATAGCGCCTTTCCGGCGGGCTCTTATTTCATTCAGGCGCGAGCCTACCTGAACTCGCAGACGACGAGCACCGATGCGGTGCAGGTCGCCCTGGGGCAGGGGGAGATCGTCGTGCAGCAAGATCCCTCGCTGAGTCCCACGGGCATGCTTTTTCCCGACAACGTCGAGGTCTTGATCGACGCCTCGGTTAGCATGAAAGAGCCGGTGGTGACCTCCCTGAAGCTCGATTTGGCGAAGGCTGCGATGGCGGGCTTGCTGGGAACCTTGCCGGATAACGTTCGGCTCAACGCCATGGCTTTGGGTTCCGAAAGCTTGGCGGGACAAAATAATTGCGAGGACGTTCGTTTGCTCAAGAACGCTTCGGGAGAGCTGGATTCGCTCAAAGCCCAGGGGAATTTTTCCTTGGCTCGCGCCTTGGAACTCTTGGAAAAAGATATGAAGAAGGCCCAGGGCTCGCGCGTCGGCTTGTTGATCGCCGACGGTTGGGATACTTGCGGCGGCGATCCAATCGCCGTGGCGACGCGTCTTGCCAAGCAAGCAGAGCGTCTTCGGTTGCACGTGATTTATTTCAGCGACGTCGATCCGACGACGGAATCTCTCTTGAAGCGATTGGCGGAAGTGATGGGGGGGCGCACCTATAAGGTCGCCCGCCAGGAAGACTTGCAGCAAGCCATTCGCGACGCCGTGCAGGTGAGTTTTTCCCTGTTCGACTATAAGAACAGTCCCGTTCTTGAGACACCCCTCAGTCAAAACCCTTTCGCGGTTCGGGCAGGGGAGTACCGTCTTGAAATCGATACCTCTCCGCCCATCGTGAAGAACAATGTGGTCATTCCGACGGGCGGGCGTAAGACTTTTACGGTGCTAAATCGGGATGGGAAATACGAATTACGCGAAGATTAGAGTGGGGGAGGTCTTTTGGCGCAATTTTTCTCATTCCCCGCCTTGACTTCTGCAGACAGAAAGTCATATGATTTCGATCCTTGTTGGATTGGTCTTTGAGAAAAAGTGACTCGAATTAGGCTCTGGAAGCGCCATTGCAACCTCCTAATTTTATTAATCATTTTTTCTTAGAAAATTCCTTGACAAACAGGACGTAGCCCATATACAAAGCGCCCTCCTCGAGAGAATCCTCAAGAGGTTTTTCGAAGAGTGGAGAGCTTTTTTAGGTCTTAACGATTTAAGATCCTAAGCATTGTTTGGTCTTTGAAAACTGGATAGTCGACTGAAAATAAGCGAGTCCTTTAATCAACATCCTTGATTAAGTTCCCGGTTTTTACCGGGTTACAGTAATCGTCCAATAAATTAATTGGAGAGTTTGATTCTGGCTCAGAACGAACGCTGGCGGCGTGCCTAACACATGCAAGTCGAGCGAGAAAGCCCGCAAGGGTGAGTAAAGCGGCGAACGGGTGAGTAACACGTAGGTAACCTGCCTTACAGTCCGGGACAACCTGTCGAAAGACGGGCTAATACTGGATAAGACCACGACTCTTTCGGGAGCAGTGGTAAAAGATGGCCTCTTCATGAAAGCTATCACTGAAAGTTGGGCCTGCGCACCATTAGCTAGTTGGTAGGGTAATGGCCTACCAAGGCTACGATGGTTAGCTGATCTGAGAGGATGATCAGCCACACTGGAACTGAGACACGGTCCAGACTCCTACGGGAGGCAGCAGTGGGGAAT
>JAIOPF010000331.1 GCA_021414045.1 Deltaproteobacteria bacterium
CAAGAAGCCCATCCCGAGGCCAATCTGATCCGTTTGGGGATAGGCGACGTCGTCTTGCCCTTGGTCCCCGCCGTGGTGGAAGCCATGGAGAAAGCCGTCCGGGAAATGGGAAAGGCCGAGGCCTTCCGCGGCTATGGGCCAGAGCAGGGCTACGGTTTTTTGATAGACGCCATCCTCGAACATGATTTTGAGCCGCGCGGCGTCACCCTCAAGGCCAGCGAGGTTTTCGTCTCCGATGGTTCGAAATGCGACACCGGCAATATCCAAGAAATTTTCTCGACGCAGAATACCATCGCGGTGGTGGACCCGGTTTACCCGGTCTACGTCGATACCAACGTCATGGCGGGCCGCACGGGCGCTTTTCGTGAATCCGGCCATTATGACGGCATCGTCTACATGCCGGCCACGGCCGAAAACGGCTTCAGCCCGGCGCTTCCCAAGGAACACGTCGACTTGATCTACCTTTGTTCCCCGAACAATCCCACCGGCGCCACCCTGAGCCGCGAAGAATTGAAAAAGTGGGTGGACTATGCCCGCGCCAACGATGCGGTGATTCTCTTCGACGCCGCCTACGAAGCCTTCATCACCGACCCGACGATTCCGCATTCGATCTATGAGATTCCCGGCGCCGAGGAGGTGGCCATCGAATTTCGCAGCTACTCGAAGACCGCCGGCTTCACGGGAACGCGTTGCGCCTATACGGTCGTTCCGGAAAAATTGAAGTGTCGGGATTCCGCCGGAAACCTCCACCCTGTCAATCCGCTCTGGAACCGCCGGCACACGACCAAGTTCAACGGCGTTTCCTATCCCGTGCAGCGCGGCGCGGAGGCCTGCTATTCGGTCGAGGGCCGCAAACAGATTCAGGAGCAGATCGCCTACTATCTCGCCAATGCCGCCTTGATACGCGAAGGCTTGAGCCGCGCGGGGCTGCAGGTTTACGGAGGTGTCAACGCGCCCTATATCTGGTTGAAGACGCCGAAGGGCATCGGGTCTTGGGAGTTTTTTGATCAATTGTTGAACGAAGCGAACGTGGTCGGCACTCCGGGAGCCGGTTTCGGGCCTTCGGGAGAAGGCTATTTCCGCCTGAGCGCCTTTGGATTTCGGGAGAAAATCCAGGAGGCCATCGCGCGGATCCAGAACAAACTCAAAATCTAGCAGGAGGAACGATGAAATCGCGATATTGGATCTTGGTGTGTGCCCTCGGTATGGCCGTTTCGGCCCCCGCGGCGGCCAAGACCACCAACAAAAATGCCCCGAATTCGAACGAGCTGATCAGCGTCACCCAGTTGACCGGGACCTATTATGGCCTGCGCCACGGCGAAAGCGTGCCCAGTTCCGAGAAGCGCATCTGCGCGACCATGGAGTCGGGCACAGACCCCAAGAACGGCCTCACGCCAAAGGGCCGCGAAGAGGTGATCACGAGCACCACCGAATGGGTCAAGGCCAACAAGAAACAGATTTCCGAATACATCAAGCAGGACAAACTGGTGATCGTCACCTCGCCCTTCAGCCGTACCAAGGAGACCGCCGATATTTTCGCCGACGTGCTGCAGGCGAATTTCAAGTCCAGCCTGCCGAAGAAATACAAGAAGCTTGGCTTCCAGAACTCCATCGTCGTCGACGATCGGCTTCGCGAGCGCAACTTTGGCAAGTTCGAGGGGCAAGCCGGCAACAGCGGCAAGATCTATGATCAGGTCTGGGCCGAAGACACCAAAAATCCCAATCAGACCAAGAACGGCGTGGAGAGCACCGCTTCCGTCCAAGAACGCGCCAGCCAGGTGATCGCCGATCTCGAGAAGCAATCGCAGGCTGCGGGCGGAAAGATGTTCATCCTGGTCGCGCACGGCGACACCCTGAAGATCCTGCAGACGGCCTTCCAAAAGCAGAGCCCTTCCGAGCACTGCAACAAGGAGAGCGTCGCTCCCTTCAAGACCGCCGAAATCCGCCAGTTCAGCCTGGCCGGCGCCCCGATGCAGGCGAAAAAATAGTTCTCTTCCTTGATAAGCGGGGAAGCGTGTTTTAGGATGAGGGGCTTTTCGAAATTTCGAAAAGCCCCTTTTTTTATGCGAATGAAGAACTACACCATCAACGGCCTTAGGCAGCGTGTTTATTCTTGGGGTTCCCCCAAAAAGCCGAAATTGTTTTTTCTCCATGGTTGGCTGGATACGGGGGCGGGATTCGAGTTCCTAGCCGAGCATCTTCAAAAAAATTATCATTGCATCGCGCCCGACATGCGCGGCTACGGGAAAAGCGCCCACGCCCGCAATCCATTGGGGTATTTTTTCTATGAATACGTCGCGGACGCCCATGAATTGTTCGCGAAGCTCTCTCCCCAAGAGCCGATACGTCTCTTGGGGCATTCTCTGGGCGGGATCGTGTCCTCGATTTATGCGGGGACCTTTCCTGAAAGGGTGGCCCAACTGGTCAATGTCGAGGGCTATATGATACCGGCGCGCACGGCCGACGTCGCTCCGCAGCGTGCGCGGGATTGGATAGAGCAACTGGGGCACAAACGTTTCCGAGTCTTTCCGACGCTCAAAGGGTTCGCCGATCGGCTTCGGCAATCGAACCCGCACTTGACCGAGGCGCGGGCTTCCTTTCTCGCCAAATACCTGGCGAAGCGCGTGGCGAAGGGCTGGACCATGGCCGCCGATCCCAAGCATAAATTGATGGAACCCTACTGGGTGCCCCTCGATGTGCACTATGCCTTTTGGCGGAAGATCTCAGCTCGTTGTCTCCTCGTTTCGGCGGACAAGACCGAAATGGCCCTTCGCTTCGGGGCCGGAGATTTTTGGAAGAGCATTCACGAGCGCGAGGCGCATTTTCCCTCCGGCAGCCGTATCGTGCGGATCCCCGAATGCGGGCATATGGTTCACCACCAAAAGCCCAGGGAATTGGCCGAGATCATCCTCGATTTCTTGAATTAACCGCCCGTTTATTCGACGTGCAGCACCGGGTTGCTCAAGGTGCCGATACCCTCGATGGTGACTTCGACCGTATCGCCGTTTTCCAGGGGGCCTACGCCCGAGGGAGTTCCGGTGATGACGACGTCTCCCGCTTCGAGCGTCATGATTCGGGAGATGAATGAAAGAATCCGGGGAACGGAAAAAACCATCTCGCTAGTGCGGGCGCTTTGCTTCACTTCACCGTTGACCCGGGTCTCGATCTTCAAGTCCTTGGGATCCAGTTCGGTCTCGATCCAGGGGCCCAGGCAGGCGAAGGTATCGAAGGCCTTGGCGCGGGTGAATTGCACGTCCTTGAATTGCAGGTCCCGCGCGGTGACGTCGTTGAAGCAGGAGTAGCCGAGAATGGCCTTGGATGCCTCGGCCTCGCTCAAGTTCTTCGCGCGTTGTCCCAAGACGACGGCCAATTCTCCCTCGAAGTCCACGCGTTGGGACATTTCGGGCAAGAGGATGGGCTGTTCGGGACCGTTGAGCGCGCTGGGCGGCTTGAGAAAGATCAGAGGTTCGTCCGAAGTCGTCTTGAGGCTCAATTCCTTGGCATGACCGCGGTAGTTCAAGCCCACCGCGATGATCTTGCTGGGCAAGATCGGCGCGAGCAAGGTGACTTCGCCGAGCGGCCAAAGCTCCTCCAGATGCAGGGGCTCGGTGGGCGGGCCGCGCAGGGCCTGGACTTTATCCCCTTGGATGATGCCGAAATTGATTTTCTCCTCGCGTTCGAATCGGATCAGTTTCATTTTAACCCCAAGACGTCGGCCATCGTGTAGATGCCCGGCGATTTGTCGCTCACCCATTTAGCCGCCAAAACCGCGCCGCGGGCGAAATTGTCCCGGCTGGTGGCTCGGTGGGTGATCTCGACGCGTTCTCCCGAACCCGCGAAATAAACCGTGTGATCCCCGATGATGTCCCCGCCGCGTATCGTCTGGATGCCGATCTCTCGCGCGGGTCTCTCGCCCACTTGGCCGTAGCGTTCGTATTTCGCGACTTTCGCCAAGTCTCTGCCGACGCTTTTGGCGATTTCCTCGGCCAGGCTCAGGGCGGTGCCGCTGGGTGCGTCTTTCTTGTGGCGGTGGTGGGCTTCGAAAATCTCGATGTCGTAATCCTCCCCGAGCAATCGCGCCGTGTCGGCGGCGACCTTGAACATCACGTTCATCCCGATGCTCATGTTGGAGGAGAAAACGGCGGGAATCCTTGCGAGACGGTCCACCAACTGCCCCCGCTCTTCCGGATTGAAACCGGTGGTCCCGACGACCAGGGCTTTATCGTGCTTGGCGGCGATTTCGGCGTGGTGCAAGGTGGCCCTGGGGGAGGTGAAGTCGATGACGACGTCGGCGTGCATGATGTTCTTTGAGAGGTCGTCGACGACTTGCTGGCCTTCCGGGAGCAAGGTGCCGACGGCGAAGGAGCCGGGGGCTTCGACGGCGCCGGCCAAGGTCAAGCCGGGGGTTTCGCGGATGATGTCGGCGATGCGGCTTCCCATGCGACCGGAAATGCCGGTGACGATGATGCGGGTCATGCGGTCTTCCTTATAATATCTCGAAAGAATCCAGTATCTTTTGAAAGTCCCTGCGCATCCGAGTATAGCTCTCGGTGTTGGCGGTACAGGTTATCACAAAGCTCTTTCCTTTGGCGACGAAGAACCATTGGTGAAAGACCACCTCGGATTTTTTGTCATGAAGCACGATTTGGTAACCTTCGAGGTTGGGGCGGACGATCTTCTTTTTTTCGACTAATTCGACGTCCTCGGGCAAGGCGGCCAAATCCGTTTTCAAAACCCTATCCAATTTGACCTTCGGGGAATCCAGGTCTTGCACGCGCACCGTCGCGTTGGGCACGAATTGATGGACCGGAGACTCGAAGCGCATGGTCAAACGAAGCGGCCCGGGATCCGTGCCTCGGGGCTCGAAGCTCCATTGAGCGTTCGGGGTGGAGATCTTGAAGGAGGCGTCCGAATCGGTGAAGCTTTGCTCGAGGACCTGGGCGGGCAACGGCGAGGCCCAAACCAAGAATGCTAACAGAAGAGCGGCCCTTTTGATCATATTCATCCTAGCAGGTGGTAGGATTTCAGCGTTTTTTGCAGTTGATCCAGGCTTTCCGGGCTCAGGGCAACCAGGGGCAGCCGCACGTCGGGGAGCATTTTTTTCATAAGGGCCAAGGCGGCCTTGGTGGGCGCCGGGTTCGTCTCGATGAAGAGGATGCGGTTCATTTCGGCGAGCTCGTAATGGATCTTGCGGGCGGTCAGCCAATCGCCGCGTCCCACGGCCGCGAACATCTCGGCGCAAGCTTTGGGAAGGAGATTGGCGGTCACCGAAATGGCGCCCTTCGCGCCCAGCGCCAGCATCGGAAAGGTCAAGGCATCCTCGCCGGACAAGACGGCGAAGTCGGGAGGGCAAAGCTCGATGAGCTCCGAGACCTGGGCCACGCTGCTGGCCTCCTTGATTCCGACGATATTGTCGATTTTGGCGAGGCGGGCCACGGTCTTGGGCAACATGTTCACGGAGGTGCGACCGGGGATATTATAAAGAACTATGGGAAATCCAGTCGCCTTGGCGACGGATTCGAAGTGGCGGTAGAGGCCCTCTTGGGTCGGGCGATTGTAGTAAGGACAGATGTGTAGGGCCCCGTCAGCTCCAGATTTTTTGGCGTGTTGGGTAAGACGGATGGCCTCCTCGGTGGAGTTCGAGCCGGCCCCGGCCAAGACCTTCACGCGGCCTTTGGCGGCGGACACTGTGATGTCGATGACGCGGTCATGTTCTTCGTGGCTGAGGGTGGCGGATTCCCCGGTGGTGCCGCAGGGAACCAAGACCTGTGTGCCGCCGGCGATTTGGGCCTCGATGAGCGCAACCAAAGCGGATTCATCAATTTTACCGTCTCGGAATGGGGTGACGAGCGCGACGCCGGAGCCTTCAAACATAGGGATTCACCTTAAAATAGGGTACTAGGCTTAGCTTATTTCGAGGCTGCCCGTAAAGACTTCTTCGCCCGGTCCGGTCATGTAGACTCGGTTGTTCTTCTCGCTCCAGCGGATCTGCAGGTCTCCCCCTTTCAGGTGCAAGACGGCATCGCGCTGCGATTTGCCGGTGAGGACGGCGGCGACCAGGGAGGCGCAGGCGCCGGTGCCGCAGGCGAGGGTCTCGCCCGCGCCGCGCTCCCAGACCCGCATTTTCAGCTCGGCGGGTCCCAACACCTGGATGAACTCGACGTTGGTGCGTTTGGGGAAAAGGGGGTGTTTTTCCAGGATGGGTCCCAAGGTCGTCACTGGGGCCTGCGAGACGTCGTCGACGAAGATCACGCAGTGGGGATTGCCCATGCTGACGCAGGTGATGTCGAGGTTATGGCCATCCACCGCGAGAGGGCGATTGAGAATTTTGCCCTCGAGAGTGGTCGGGATGTCTTTTCCCTCGAGGATGGGTTCGCCCATGTCGACTTCGACCAAGCCGTCGACGAGGCGCGGACGAATGATGCCCGCCAAGGTTTCGATGGCCAACTCGTTCTTCGAGGTGGCGCCGTGGTCGACCAGATATTTGGCCACGCAGCGGATGCCGTTACCGCACATTTCGACTTGGCCGCCATCGTTGTTGTAGATGTCCATCTTGAAATCCGCGCGCTCGGAGGGGCGGATGATCAATAGCTGGTCGCAGCCGATTCCGAAGCGCCGGTCGCAGAGATAGGCGGCTTGCTTGGCCAGATCGGGACAGTTTTCCTCGAGGCAATTGATGACGACGAAGTCGTTGCCCAACCCGTGCATCTTGGTGAACTTCAGTTTCATCTAGGCGCTCTTCCTTTTTTTCAGGTCGGAGGGAATTTGCTCGCCGCGGATCAGGTCGGCGTAGTTCTCGCGCTTCCGTATCACGTAAAACTTGT
>JAIOPF010000332.1 GCA_021414045.1 Deltaproteobacteria bacterium
GGAATCGGCGAAATCGACCGCGAAGAGCGAGTAGAAAGATTTGATCGTCGGCATCGCGCAATTCGAACTTTTCATGCCCTATAACCAGTCCCTCAAGGAAAAGCGCCGTCTTTTGGGAAAGCTGAAAGACCGGGTCTTGGCGCAGATGAAGGTCGTCGTTTCCGAGACGGCCCACCAAGACCTGTGGCAGCGGGCCGAGCTGGGCTTCGCGGTGGTGGGTGGCGACGAGAAAACCCTGGACTCGCTGATTACGCGGACGATGCAGATGATCGTCGCGATGGGAATCGGCGAAATCGACCGCGAAGAGCGGGACATGATTCATTACGAGTGAGACCATGAAAACCGGACGTGACAAAAGAATCGCCGAGGAAATCCGGCGCGAAGTGAGCCAAATCCTGCATTTCGAGATGAGCGATCCGCGCGTCTCGGGGGCCTCCGTGACGGGCGTCAAGGTGAGCCCCGACCTGCGCCTGGCCCGCGTCTATTATGCCATGCCCGGAAACGAGGATCGCAAGGCCGCCGCGGCCGCCGGGCTCAAGAAATCCGAGGGTTACGTGCGCCATCTCCTGACCGAGCGCATCGACATGAAATTCTCCCCGCAAATCGAATTTTTCTACGACGAGTCCTTCGAGATCGACGCAAAGATCCAAAAAATCTTCTCGGAGCTGCCTCCGACCCCGACGGACGCCGAAGAAAACTAGCCATGGACGCCTTTATCGTCATCGACAAACCCCGGGGCATCAGTTCCCAAACGGCGGTGAGCCGCCTGCGTCGCGCCTTGGGCGTCGCCAAAGCGGGGCACACCGGCACCCTCGATCCGCTCGCGACGGGCGTCTTGCCCGTGGCTTTGGGAGAGGCGACGAAGGTCATTCCTTATTTGGATGAAGACCAAAAGGTCTATCGGGTCGAGGGTCTTATGGGGATAGCCACCGACACCTACGACGCTGAAGGGCGTGAGACCCACCGCGCCGAACGAGTCGAAGTCTCTCGGGAGGCCCTGGAAGAGGCGGTGCGCGGATTTCTCGGCGAACAAGACCAAATGCCTCCCGTTTATTCCGCGATTAAAAAGGCCGGGAAACCTCTCTACAGCTATGCCCGTCAGGGCCAAGAAGTGGAAGTTCCGACTCGAAAGGTGAGGATGGATCGCCTCGACCTGGAATCTTTCGACGGAGCCCGTTTTTCCCTGCGGGTCGAATGTTCCAAAGGCACTTATATTAGGTCTTTGGTGCATGACTTGGGCCTCCGGTTGGGATGCTGGGCCCATGTCACCGAGCTTCGCCGCCTGCGCAGTGGACCCTTTTCGGAATCCCAGGCTTTGCCCCTCGAGGGCATCGTCTCCGAACCAGCCCTGGCCAAGGGGCGGGACTTGAGCATCGAATCCTGTCTCGAATACCTCCCCAAGCTGAGTCTCGAATCTGAGCTGGAGCGGGACCGAGTCCTTTCCGGGGTTCCCCTGGCGAGGATTAAGCAGGCCCTTGGAAACACCCAAGATTTGGGAAAGACGCTGGCCTTGGCCTATGAAGGCCGGATTTATGCACTGATTTTGGCCCAGGCCGGAGGGGACTTCACCTATGGTAGGGTTTTGAACCGAGTAGGGGGGCTTTAATGTCTCCTGAAAATCTCCGGTTGTTGGGAGGTATCTGGAGACCGGATTTATTCCGGTCAGAAGTAAACGTTTTCAGGAGACTTCTAATGCCGCTTTACAAGGTTTTGACCCTATGATACGAGCCTAAGCCCTTTAAATTTAGGTTTATTTGAGGGCCCAGCTAAGTATAATGAGTTTAATGGAAGTAGGAATATGATCACTGAAGAACCTAAGAGCGAAGTCATCCGCAAATATCAACGTGCCGAGTCCGACACCGGTTCGCCGGAAGTCCAAGTCGCCTTGCTGACGCGGCGGATCGATTCTTTGACCTTACACTTTAAATCGCACGCCAAGGATCACTCGTCGCGACGCGGCCTGCTCAAGCTGGTTGGCCAACGCCGGCGCCTGCTCGAGTATCTCAAGCGCAACGATCGCAGCAAGTACTCACAGTTGATCGGCGATTTGGGCCTGCGCAAGTAATCCGCGCGGCAAGTTTTTTCGAGATGCGAATAAGCGAGCAGAGCAGACAGCGGGAGGGGTTATTCCCAAGAACTGGTAATTTAAGCTGAATTCCTTAAGCGATTAGGGATCCCAGTCTAAATTATCAGTTTTTTATTTTCCCATCCCATGGCCTTTTTCTCCTCCTCCATCCGCGTCGTTATGACAAGACGCACGGTAGGCGCCGTACAAGGCGTTCTCCGTGCCGAACCAACAAGGAGAATGCCTCATGGCCGAAATTCATCGCGTGGAATGCGAAATCGGGGGACGTACCCTCATCATCGAAACCGGGAGAATCGCCAAACAGGCCTCGGGTTCCGTCACCGTGCGCTACGGCGACACCATTGTTTTGGTGACCGCCTGCGCCGCCTATGACCCTAAAGAAGGCATCGATTTCCTTCCGCTCACCGTCGACTACATCGAGAAGACTTTCGCCGCGGGCAAGATCCCTGGCGGCTTTTTCAAGCGCGA
>JAIOPF010000291.1 GCA_021414045.1 Deltaproteobacteria bacterium
ATTTTCCGGAGGGATTGAGCTTCCCATCGAGAGAGAATTGAAGCAGGGCGAGTCGATGCGTCTTAAGAACAGTCAGTCCAAGGAAGCTAGGTTGTGGATCGAACGAGGCGGCCTAGGCGGTCTTTGGGTTCGCCTCGAAAATCACGAGGGCTTCAATGTTCAAAAATGCAAAGGTGCAGATCCCTCTCCGCCGGGTGTCGCTCATGGGCAAGGTCTGGGGAAATCCTGCCGCACTTACGGGATCGAAATCCTATTGCCCGGGGAGATTCAGGGGGTCTTGGCTAAAATCAATCTTGACGACGGGATTCATGTATCGGCCGAGGATGGAAAGATCCAATACCGGACTTCGCAATTTGGCGCTTTCAGTGAAATCGACGGCGATACGGCGGTGCAACTCCGCTTGCCAGCCGGTGCCAGCCTCGAGGTGCGAAGCGAGGCGCCCGAATCTCACCAATCCCTCGGCAGCGATGGGAGGATACTTTATCATTTAGCCGAGGCGGAAGCTTCGGGACCGGACTTGGGAGCCGTCAAGGTGTTCGGAACCTTGGAGTTCACGGCGGAGTTCGAGGTAAGCGGCCAGGGGGATACTCATTTCGTTCGAGAAGTGAGACCTGGGGATCTGGTGCGAGTCGGGGGCGGCTTGCCGAATGAAAACTTTGTTTTCGTGGCCGAGGAATCTCAAGGTGGGGCGCTCTTGAAGATTTCCCGCATCGGTCCCGAGCAACCGCTACGTTGGGTTCAGATCAATGACGAGGCGGTGATAGCCTTGCGGGAAGATTCCACAGTGGCTATCGCCTCGAAGGGAGGGGAGGCGGCTTATCAAAATTCCGCCGCGGATCTTCCCGTCGCGATGCAAGTCGGGAAAAACCTAATGGTTCAATCCGGCGAAGTGTTGAAGATAGCCTTGTTCACCACGATCCATGGCGATCAAAATTTCGCGCCCCAGCCGAAAGATAACCCTGGCCTCGCGGGACCCCATGATTTTGCCAATCCCTCCTCGCCTCCGACGCCGGAACCGAGTTCAAGCCCCGAGGTCTCGGCGCTTCCCGACGGCAAGGACGTCGTGCCTGGGGATCTTGCGGGCTCGGGACAAGGTGGTTGGTCCTGTCGCATGAACGTGACTTCCGGGAACGCTTCGGCTCCGGCGATGGTATTTCTCTTGCTGCCATGGATCACGGCCTGGCTTTGCCGACGCAAGCAGCCTTAACGATCCTCCAAAGAACGTCAGCCTCGGCCTCGCGCCGGGGCTGCGTTTTTTTTAAATATCGAAATGGTGTTTGGGTTCCGGTTGGCGAAGGAAAAAGCGGAAGCCGCGTTCGAAATCTTGGAGGGAGTCTTCCGTTTGGGGGGCATTGTCCAACCCTTGATTTTTATTGGCAGCGTCGGAGTTTCCGGCGACGGAATTTTTCAGGGCTTCCGGATTTCTCAACAAGATGGATCGTGCATTAGGACTTGAGGGGATTCGAGCTTGGCTGGGGGAGATGTCGCTCACCAGGAGAGCCGGCGCCGAGACGACATGCTCGTCTCCTTCCACTTGCTTCGCGTTGAAGGAAAGGGCTTCGGCATCGAGGGAGAGCAGGACGGAAGCGATATTTTGGGGAATGCGTTCTGTGGTCATGGGTATTCAACTAAGCAGGGATCATGCCAAGCTTGGAATAAATAATTAAACAAAATCAAATGCTTATGATGATGATTTTGCCCAGATCCGCCCAGGACGGATTTTTAATGCCGTTGGTTCTCGGATTGTGAAGAAAAAACCGGCGATCTACCCCTAACTCCGAATATTGCTTCCACCCTGAGGCAGATCGATGCCCTGGCCCGCCTTGAGGTCGACCTTGCCGAAGAGGGGACGGAGCACGAGTTCGTAGAGAGCCCCGCCGACCAGTCCACCGACGATGGGGCCGAGGATGTAAAGCCACCACTCGACGCCGCGGGGTCCGGGGAAGGCGATCGCGCCGTAGCCCTGCAGGTAGGCGTAGAGTCGCGGCCCCAAGTCACGGGCCGGGTTCAGGCAAGTCATGGTGAGCGGAGCGCTAATGCCGACCAGTGCGGCGACGAGCAGACCGATGAACCAAGTCACGAGGTTGGATTTCGGCGCGCCTTCGTGACGGTCTTCCGTCAGGGCCAGGATCATGAACACCAAAACTCCCGTCGCGGCGACCTCTACCGTGAAGGCGGTGGCGGGGGTGACTTTCGCCCAAGACGCCGCGTCGACGCCGATCATGCCGGGATTCGGGAAAAAGCAGCTGAAGCCCATCATCATTTTTTGCGACCCTGGTTGGCCGATGACGACGCCCATCTTTTCCGCCAAACCGGGAATGAAACCGCGCCACAGGCAGCCGATGAGGGCCGCGGCGCCGAAGGCCCCGATCACTTGACTGACGATGTAGGGCAGGACTTTGCTCCAGGAGAAGCCGCGGTAGCAGGCCATGGCGATGGTGACCGCCGGATTGAGATGCGCTCCGGAAACGGGACCGACCGCGTAGCAGGCCATCACGACCGCTAGGCCCCAGAGCATCGAGACTCCCCAGAGGTCCATGCCCCCGGTGTTCACGGCCATGTGGACGGCCATGTCGCCGAAAAAAATCAGGATGAAGGTGCCGACGATCTCGGCGACGCATTCTTTCGCGGTTGCAGACATATTTCCTCCTCGAAAAATGGGGATGAGCTCGCTGCCGGGGTTGGGGGGAGCTAACAAATTCGGCCGAAAAGGCCAAAAGGAATTTGTTCGTGGGATTTTTTGAGTCTTTTCAGGAAATGATGAAGTCGACGCAGGGTTCTTGAAAGACGGTGCCGTCCTCGAGGCGCAAGGCGCTGAGACTGCGTCCCCAGACGCAGCCGCTGTCGATGGCGCAGACTTCGGGCAGAATCCGCAAGCCCAGGGCGGCCCAATGGCCGAACACGATCTTCGCTTCCTTTCCCTTGCGCTCGGGAATGGAATACCAAGGGAAATAACCCGAGGGCGAGGCCTCGGGGGCGCCCTTGAACTCGAAGTTCAATCGTCCGTCGCTTCGGCAAACGCGGATGCGGGTGAAGATATTGAGGATGGCGCGCAGGCGCTCGCTTCCGCGAAAGGCGGAGTTCCATCGATCGGGTTTTCCGGAGTAGAGGGCGGCGAGGGCTTCCTTGGTTTTTTTCCCGGAAAGGGCCCGCTGGGCCTCCTCCGCCAACGCTTCCGACGTCGCTATGTCCCAGGCGGGATCGAGGCCGCCGTGAACCAAGGCCAAATTTCCTTCCCGATGGAAGAGCGGCCGATGCCGCAGCCAATCGATGAGGGAGTCGCGGTCAGGCGCGGCAAGGATCTCATCGAGGGTGTCGCGTTTTTTTTCCCCGGTCACGCCGTGGTACCGCGCCATCAAATGAAGGTCGTGATTGCCCAGGACGGCGACGACACGGTCGCCCAAAGCCCGCGCCCAGCGCAGCACTTCCAGAGATCGCGGACCGCGATTGACGAGATCCCCCACCAGCCAAAGCCGGTCTTGGGTGGGATCGAAAGCGAACTGTTCTAAGAGACGAGTCAGAGTCAGGTAACAGCCCTGGATGTCGCCGATGGCATAAGTGGACATAGAGAAGCATCTTTATATAGGATGATAG
This sequence comes from Deltaproteobacteria bacterium, assembly GCA_021414045.1. Classification (GTDB taxonomy): domain Bacteria; phylum UBA10199; class UBA10199; order DSSB01; family DSSB01; genus DSSB01. The sequence continues at coordinate 3,595 of JAIOPF010000291.1, forward strand.
GAATGAAAAGGGCGAGTTATCTTTGGCTGTGGTTGCTGGTCTCGGTCTGGCCGCTGTCGGGCGTCACTGGCGATTTCCCTTCGGACGATTACGGGCCGGCTTGCCAATGGGTCCGTCTGATTGGCGAGGTGGAGCGGCCGGAAAGTCTTGCCGGGGATTCGCCCCTACTGTTGACGGTGACTTACCGCCTGCCCGACCAAAAGACGCCGATCACCCTATTGACCAATTATCCCATCGAAAAATCCCGGTTCTTGTTCATCCTCTCGGGTTTTCGCAGCAACATCCAGGGCGCGCTCTTCGTTCCTCCGAAGTTCTTTTTTTCGGAGAAGGTCGAATTCCAATATTTTGTGACCAGCGGAAATCACAAGCTCGCCACTCCCTTGAAGCAAAGCGTCTACCGACCCGAGCGCATCAAGAGGGACGGGAAAGTATTTTGCCAGACGGCGATTCACCTGGAGAAGTTGAGCCTGAGCCCGAGATGAGAACATTCTTCGGAAAAATTTGGGTGCTGTGGGCGGGGATCTTTTTACTCGGCCTCCCGCCGGCTCTGGCTCGCGCGAATTTCTACGAGGAATCCTGCCAAACCATCCGTCTTCACGGAAGCGTCGAGAACCCCGAAGTGGTGACCAAGGGTAAATACATCGAACTCACGCTCGCCTATCAGCTCAATTTTCAAAAGCACCCGGACTATCTCCGCATCAATCTGCCGCTGGGAAAAAAGGAATTCGAGATTAAGATCGTGGGTTATCGCCAGCGGGAAGAGGGGGACATCTATATTCCGACGATGTTCCTGTATCCGCGCAGCGTGCGCTTTCAATATTACGTCAAATCCTTCGGAGGGGTCTGGGTCAGCGCGATGAAGTCCACGACTTATCTTCCCGCGGTCACGCGGGTGGAAGAATCTGGGGAGTGCCAACCAGATCTCGTCTTGGATCCCTTGAAATTAGAACGGCGTCAGGGAGTTCATGAAATGGCGCGTTTCCGCAGCGTGAAGAAACCGGAATCGGCTGAGAGTGTATTGTCGCAGCCAGAAGTTTCCAAGTAGCGACTAAGGCTTCGACCGGGAGAAAATAGCGGGTGATAAGAAGAAAAGGGTCCCAAAAACTTAAAGGGCCCCCGAAGGGGCCCTTTAAAAGGAGGATCGTTTTGGAATTCTGTACTCATTATCGAGCGATTTGGAATTCCGTTGCTAAAAAAAGCAAAACAATCCGGATTTTTATCTTAACTCTTTAAATTTACTTATTTATTCTTCACCGACGGCGATGTCTGGCAGGTTGACCGAGTGTTTCCACAGGTCTATCTCTTCCCGCTTCACGACGTGGATGGCATCGTAGGGGCAGGCGGTTTCGCAGTTGCGGCAGGCGATGCAGGTGTCTTCGTTGACGACACAGGTGGTCTCGATTTGGGGCGAATTTTCGTCCTTGGAGACCAGGGCCAGGCAATTGGGAATGGGGCAGACGTGCAGGCAGTATTCGCAGCCCACGCAGGAATCTTCGTCCACGACCGCGACTGTCTTGGGTTTTTTCTTAAGCTTGACCTTCTTGTATTCTTCTTCCGGAGGACAGGAGGCCACTAAGACTTCTTTGCCCTCGGCGGCCTTGGGTAGGGTGAAGTTAGGAAACCAAGCGTTGGGATCCACGGCGGGCGTTTCGGTTTTGATTTCGGAATTTTCGGACATAGATCAATACCTTACCGAGTTTTTTCCTTAGCGGCTAGTGGGGAAGCCTGTCAAGCGTTAGGGAATCACCTTGTTTAAGGGATATTCCACGATGCCCGAGGCGCCGGCCCGCTTGATCTCGGGGAGGATATCCCTAACGGTCTGTTCGTTGAGGATCACCTCCACGCTGACCCATTCTTCGTTGGTCAGGTGCGAGATGGTCGGAGAATTCATGGCAGGCAGTTTTGCCAGGACCGTATTCAGGCTTTTCTTCGGAACGTTCATCTTCAGGCCGACTTTTTCCTCCGCCAGGATCGCGCCCTGCAAGAGCATGGCGATGTTCTCGATCTTTTGGCGCTTCCAGGGGTCTTTGTAGGCCTTTTTGTTGGCGATCAAGACGGTGACGGATTCGAGGATGGTGTCGATGATGCGCAGGTTGTTGGCCCTAAGAGACGAGCCTGTTTCGGTCAGCTCGACAATGGCGTCGGCCAAGACCGGGGGTTTCACCTCGGTGGCTCCCCAGGAAAATTCGACGTTCGCGGTCACACCGTTTTTCTTGAGGTAGCGCTGGGTGTAGCCGACCAATTCGGTGGCGATGCGCTTGCCCTTCAGTTGCTTGATATTCTTGATGGGGGAATCGTTGGGGACGGCGACCACCCAGCGGATGGGGCGGTTGGTCTGCTTGGAGTATTTTAACTCGCAAACCTCGACGACATCGGCGTCGTTTTCCAGGACCCAATCACGGCCGCACATGCCCGCGTCGAGGACCTCGTCTTCAACGTAGCGGGCCATCTCTTGGGAACGGATCAAGAGGCCGGAAATCTCCGGATCGTCGGTGGTAGGCACGTAGGAACGCGAACCGACCGATACCTTGTATCCGGCCTTGTTAAAGAGGCGGAAGGTGGAGTCCTGCAGGCTGCCTTTGGGGAAGCCGAAGTTCAGCAGGGGAGGGGTCGTTTTCGGGGCTTTTTTCATGGGTCCGTCCTTTTCCGATTCGAGGTTAGGCTCCTTATCAAATATGGGCGATCTGTCACCTCGAAAATAACCCTTGAGAGACCGGGGCTTTTTCAGCAACGTGGGCTTCCTCGCTATGGAAAAAGGCACCCGCGCCACCCAGGCCTTTGCGCTCTACTGCTTCCTCGTCGCCACCTACCTCTCGGTGGGGGGGCTGCTCCAATACCGTTTTGGGCTTTTGGGGATCAGCATTAACGAGATCTTCCTCTTGGCGATGCCGGGAATCGTCTACGCCCAGCTCACGGGCCTTTCCCTCAAGAAGACCTTTCCGATACGCCAGCCCACTTTTAAGGAATTTCTCCTCGTCCTCGTGATGACCGCCGTGGTGATTGTCCCCATCGCCCTCTTGGTCGAGTATCAAAATCAGTTTTGGCCTCTGCCGCCGACCGTGCAGACTTTCTACGACCAATTGATGAAGCACGAGGGGATTTTGGACGCCGTTTTGAAGTTTATCGTCCTGGCCCTGATTCCCGCTGTCTGCGAGGAGCTGTTCTTTCGCGGGCTCTTGCAGGGGATGATGGTCTCGAGTTTCGGCGTGACGAGGGGGCTTTTGCTGACGGCTCTCTTCTTCGCCGTTGCCCACGTGAATCCTTGGTATTTCATTTATTATTTTTTCTTGGGAACCTACCTGGGCTTGCTGCGGAATTGGCGGAATAATTTGGCGCTCTGCATCCTCGCCCATCTCGCCAATAATCTATACAGCCTCTATAGCTAGCGATTGATGTCGAGTATCGTCGGCGTGTCTTCGGGAGTGAGCCTTGGTGAAAGCCCTCTGGCCTCTCGGTAACGGCGAATCGGCTCGAGTAAGGTCAAGGCGGGACTGATGTCCCGATATTCGGCATTAAAAGGCCGCGAGTAGGGCTCGTGAAGCAAAGCGGCCTGGTCCGCGTATTCCAGGGGCTTCGAGGTCAGCACCCCGGAATCGAAGACATCGGAATACACACCGTAAGAGTTAACCTCGCTGTCTCCGTAGTGCAGGTGCCGCACCCAGGTTCGCCCTTGACCGTCTTCTCCCATGATCCAAACCAAGGGGCGGCGGCGTCCGGTGGAGGGATCCCCTATGGAGGCGCCGCGATATTCGCGAAAGGTCAAAGGCCCCAAAAGACTGGTAGGTTGTCTCATCTCTCGAGTGGGAGCCTGGGTAAAATCCGGAATGAATCCATCCGGCCAGCGGAGGTTGACCATTTGACGCAAGGTTGCCTCAATGCTTTTACTAGAACCCCAACCCCAACCTGGGGGAAGGGCGAAGACTTCTCCCGGCTGCATGGCCTGGAGCGCCGTGGTGCCGGGCACCGCCGGAAATTCGATTTCTTGCCCGAATCCCGCGATCATTGTCCGCTCTCCGGCCTCGCCCAAAGCCTCGCTGGAAAGGGAAATATATCGCGTCAAATCTTGAAGTGGCATTTGCGTGGGAGCTGGCCCGCGTTGCTCCAATCGCATCAGGGCTTGGGCGATCTCCCATACCGGTTGAGTTTCCTGAGTGTAATGCCGTCCCATTCCTTTCATGATGTGGGCGTTTCCCATCATGAATGGGCTGCTGCGCCATGCCCCCGCATCCGAGCTCGAGACATAAAAAAATCTTCGTTTCAGTACTTGCCGGCCATCCACCTCCACCGGCACCAAGGCCAGGACATAGCGCCGACTTTCGCTTCCACCGCTGGATCTTTGTCGAACCCCCTCGATCACGCGACCGAGGTAAAAACTTTGCCGGCCCACTCTCAGTTGATGGATGGGACGAAGGAGCGGGCTGCTGAGGATTTCGCGCGGCAAGGGGCGCATCGGCAGGCTCCAGAGTCCTTGCAGCACTTCCAAGGGGACGTTGTGAATGTCGTCCATGGGGCTGTTTTCGACGGGAAGCGCCTGGTCCGGGGGAACCGCTTCGTCGGCGACATCGCGTCTCCGACCTGAGGCTACTGGGGACTCTCCCGCCGGCCGGGGGGCTCTTACCACCGGGGTGCGGGGTCGAAAGGAAATTTCGCCTTGATGCCAGTAGGGTTCCAGCCCGTCTTGAAGTCCCAGCTCCATGGCTTCGATGCTTTGGCCCGAAGCGAGCCGTCCACCGACATAGTTCTCGAGAGCCCTTTGCTCGCGGGGCGTCTGAGCCAGCCAGGGATTTCTATTCATCAATTCGCTGACGAGAGGCTGGATTCTTCTTCGCATCAGCCTTGGGCCCAATTGGGCGCGCCACCAGAAACGATTTCCGATGCGCCGCAGTCCCGCCGCGCCCGCGTCCCACATCAGCATGTTGGCGTAAGTTTCGGCGATTTCCTCGGAACGTGGCGCTCGCCAATGTCCGGTGGAGAACCTTTCGGAGAGCGAGGAGGCGCCCAGCATCAGGAGTCCGCCTCCGCCGGTGGTGCCGGCACGCAGACCCAAATGTCGCAGCAGGAGGTAGCTCTGAGTTTCCTCGTTGAGGAGGGCTCCCCGCAGCCGATGGCTGAGCAAGGTAGTCCCTCCCATCGCCAGGCTGCTGAACAGCGTGTTGAGGGCCAAGGTAGGGAGAATGCGCGGCAGTTCCTCGC
>JAIOPF010000292.1 GCA_021414045.1 Deltaproteobacteria bacterium
AGGCCTGCCTTTTTTGCAAGTTTGCCCCGGTCTCTCATAATCTTTGATAAGACCCGGAGCACCGTGCCTCGCTTCCAATCTATTTTTTCCCCCAGCACTTCCGAACAACGTCGTGAAAACTTCGAATCTTATTGGGAGTTCACCCAAAAGCACGGCGGCAACATCCTCGAATCCGAAAAAGACCTGACGAAGAAGAAGGCCTTATTGCGCGATTTCCAGGACCACCCAGTCCGTTCTCGGCAGCCCCTGCAGAATCCGGAGCTTTTCTATCGTAATTACGTGACGATGAAGGATGACCCTAAGACGCTTGATCGTAAGACCCTGTTGCTCACCTGCATCTACAAATTCGCGCGTCACGAGTGGGTTGGAATTTCCGGAGCTTGGGACGCCATTCCTTCCATCGCCGAGTCTCGGACCACCACCGAAAAGATCAGCCGACATCATCTCTGCGAAGAATTCTGCCACGTGCGGCTCTTTCACGAGATGTTCCGCACCTTCCATCTCGACAAGGTCGAATGGGTTCCCCTGGGTCCCTGGATGCAGAAAGTTTACCGCGTTTTTCCAAAAGTTCCGGAGAGCCTCATGAGCCCGCCGGCATTTATTTCCGAATTGATGGGAATGACCTTCTACCTCGAGGTGGACCGCAAACTAGATGAAGTCTTCGCCGACGAACCAGAAGCCCGTGATCGCCTACGCGCTTTGCTCCACGAAATCATGGTCGACGAGTTGGCCCATATCGGGCAGCGCCGGAACTTCATCGGACCGGTGGGGATCAAGGCTTCCAAGCGGATGGTGCGGCCGATGATTTGGGCTTTCTTCAAGGATATTCCCGAGGCGAAATACCTATTGGATATTCCGCGGATGATTCAAGAAGGCTTGGATTTCGACTACAGCGTCATGAGGCCCGAGTTGATCGAGCGCAGCTGGATTCCGACCTACTGTCAGTCTCAAGTTCAGGAACTCGCTTATAAGTAAGCCAGCCACTCTTGGTGCTTCTTGCCGCGGCCCCGCACCAAATCATGGAAATCTTTCTGCACTTGCTGGGTAATAGGCCCGGGCTTGCCGACGCCGATGCGGCGATGGTCCAGCTCGCGGACCGGCGTGATCTCGGCGGCGGTGCCGGTGAGGAAGATTTCGTCGGCGATGTAGAGCTCGTCGCGGGAGAAATGGGCTTCTTTCACGGAAGCGCCACGGTCTTTCAGGAGCTCGATCACGGTGTCACGTGTGATGCCGTGCAGCGCCGAAGTCGTCAGCGGCGTGATGACTTGTCCACGCCGCACCATGAAGAGGTTTTCGCCGCTGGCTTCAGACACGTAACCCTCGGTATCGAGCATGATCGTTTCTTCATAGCCGCCCAGCATGGCTTCGCGTTTGGCCAGGATCGAATTGACGTAATTCGCCACGGCCTTGCTCTTGGTCATCATGCAGTTGATGTGGTTTCGGGTGTAGCTGGAGACCTTGGCCTTGATGCCGTTCTTGACGCCCTCATCGCCTAGGTAGGTTCCCCAGGGCCAGGCGATCACCGCGACGCGAATGCGGTTGCTCGTCGCATACAGTCCCATCTCGCCGTCGCCGACGAAGACCAGGGGGCGCAGATAACCGGCTTTCAATTTGTTGGTGCGGAAGATCTCTTTGCAGGCCTCGAATAATTCTTCCTTGGGGAAGGGGATTTCCATCAAGAGGATATGGGCCGAATCGTAGAGCCGGTCGATGTGTTCTTGCAGCCGGAAGATGGCGCTGCGGCCGTCGTCGCCCTCATAGCAGCGGATGCCTTCGAAGACGCCCAATCCATAATGGAGGGTGTGGGTGAGGACGTGGACATTGGCCTCGTCCCAGGGGATCATTTTGCCGTCCAGCCAGATTTTTTCGACTTTCTGCACCATCTTAGACCTCTATCTTTGGAGTACTTTTTTCAAATTCTGCGAGTAGGGCGCTCGCGCGATGCCCTTTTCCGTCACGATGGCCTCTACCAGCTCATGGGGAGTGACGTCAAAGGCCGGATTGAAGACTTTGACCCCCGCGGGCGCGCTGGGTGTACCGAAGAAGGCGGTGACCTCCTCGTCCGGGCGCTCTTCGATGGGGATCTTCGAGCCGTCCGTGGTGTCAAAATCGACGGTGGAGGAGGGCGCGACGACGTAGAGGGGAATGCCGTGATGTTTCGCCAGAACCGCGACGCCGTAGGTGCCGATTTTATTGGCCACGTCGCCGTTGGCGACGATGCGGTCGCTGCCGACAACGGCGCCGTCGATCTTGCCCAATCGCATCAGGTGGCCGACCATGTTATCGGTGACCAAGGTGACGTCGATGCCGTTTTTGCCGAGTTCCCAGGCGGTGAGACGGGCGCCTTGCAAAAAGGGCCGCGTTTCGGAGGCGATGACCTTGAATTTCTTCCCACGGCGCTGCGCTTCGTAGAAGAGCGAGAGCGCGGTTCCTTCGCCCGCCGTCGCGAGGGCGCCCGCGTTGCAGTGGGTGAGGTAGGTCTTGCCCTCTTCTATCAATGGCGCCCCGTTCTCGCCCATTTGACGGCACATGCGGACGTCTTCGTCGAAGATACGTAGGGCTTCTTCCAGAATCTTGTTTTGCAGTACCAGAAGGTTGGTGTCTTTCTGGTTGCGGTAGAAGTTTTGGATGCGGCGAACGGCCCAAGGCAGGTTGACCGCCGTCGGACGCTGGCTGATGAGCATTTCGGCCACGAGATCCATTTCGGCGAAGAAGGCCTCGCGGTCTTTAGCTTGGGAATTATTCGCAGCCAGGGCCATCCCGAAGGCGCCCGCCACGCCGATGGCCGGCGCGCCGCGAATGACCATCGTCTTGATGGCCGCGGCCACCTCTTCGGGAGTGCGGTAGGTATTGTAGATTTCTTCGTTGGGCAGTTTGCGCTGGTCAATCATGACGACCGATCCGTCTTGCCATTGTAAGGTAAAGAAGTTCAATCGGACCTATCCCTTCAATTTCTTCATGAGAATGTCGTTCACGACCTTGGGGTTCGCTTTTCCGCCCAGGGCTTTCATGGTCTGGCCGACGAAGAATCCGAACAGCTTGTCCTTGCCGCCGCGGAAATCCGCGAGATTCTTCGGGTTGTCCGCCAAGACCTGATCCACCACCTTCTCGATGGCGCCGGTATCCGAGACCTGGACCATGCCCTTTTCTTCGACGATCAACTTCACGGCCTTGCCGCTGGCCGCCACTTCGTCGAGGATTTCCTTGGCCATGCCGAGGCTGATTTGCCCGTCTTCGGTCATCTTGAGGACCTCGGCGACGATGGAGGACGTGATCCTCTCGAAGGTCTCGGGGATGTCCTTCTGCAGCTTGAGCAGATGGGTCATGTAAAGATTGCTGACCTTCTTGGGCTCGGTGCCTTGGGCGGCCTTCACGGCTTCTTCCCAATGTTGGGCCACCGCCTTGTCGGCGGTCAAGACCTCGGCGTCGTAGGGAGGGATGCCGTAGTCTTTTGCGAAGCGCTCACTTTTTTCGACCGGAAGTTCGGGTTGCTGTTTGCGCAGTTCTTCGACCCAGGCGTCCTCGACGATCAAGGGCAGGAGATCCGGGTCGGGAAAATAACGGTAGTCGTTGGCTTCTTCTTTGGAGCGCATGGACTCGGAGATGCCCTTGTCGGCGTTCCAGGTGCGGGTTTCTTGCACGACCTTGCCGCCGTCGAGGATCAGAGCTTCTTGCCGCTTCACTTCGTATTCGATGGCGCGTTCGACGTTGCGGAAGCTGTTCATGTTCTTCAGCTCGCAGCGGGTACCGAACTTCTCTTGTCCCACCGGACGGATGGAGACGTTGGCGTCGCAGCGGAAGCTGCCTTCTTCCATGTTTCCGTCGCAAATATCGAGGTAGACCAAAATATCGCGCAAGCGACGAAGGTAGGCGCTGGCTTCTTTGGGGCCGCGCATGTCGGGTTCGGAGACGATCTCGATCAAAGGCGTGCAGGCCCGGTTGAGGTCGACGTGGCTGACGTCGGAGGATCCGAAGTCGTGGTTGAGCTTGCCCGCGTCTTCTTCCATGTGGATGCGGGTCAGTCCGACGCGTTTCTTTTGGCCGTCGAACTCGATGTCGAGATAGCCCTTGAGGCAGATCGGCAGTTCGTACTGGCTGATCTGGTAGCCTTTGGGGAGGTCGGGATAGAAATAATTCTTTCTCGCGAAGACGCTCTTGCGCTGGATGCTGCAATGCGTGGCCAAGCCCGCCTTGATGGCGAATTCCACGGCCTTGCGGTTGAGCACCGGCAGCACGCCAGGCAAGCCTAAGCAAACTTCGCAGGTATTCGTATTGGGGGGCTTTCCGAACTCGGTGGAGCAAGAACAAAAGATCTTGGTCTTGGTCTTGAGTTGGGCATGGACTTCGAGTCCGATGACGGTTTCGAAGGTGGTCATAGCGGCGCCCTCATCTGGTGCCATTGGGTCGCCTGTTCGTAGGCGTAGGCGGCGTGAAAAATTTTCTCTTCTTGGAAAGATCCCGCGATCAGCTGCATGCCGATGGGAAGTTTTCCGGCGCTCATGCCGCAGGGGAGGCTCATCCCCGGCAGTCCGGCCAGGTTGACGTTGATGGTGAAGATGTCGCTCAAGTACATCTGAATGGGGTCGTCGGTCTTTTCGCCCAGCTTGAAGGCGTGAGAGGGAGAAGTCGGCGTAACCAAGACGTCGACCTTCTTGAAGGCCTCTTCGAAGTCGCGGCGGATCAAGGTTCGGACCTTCTGGGCCTTGAGGTAGTAGGCGTCGTAGTACCCGGCGCTGAGCACGTAAGTGCCGAGCATGATGCGGCGCTTGACCTCGGCGCCGAAGCCTTCGGAGCGGGAGCGGACATAAAGATCCAGCAAGTCCTTGGCGCCTTCGGCTCGGTGCCCATAGCGAATGCCATCGTAGCGGGCCAGGTTGCTGCTCGCCTCGGCGGGAGCCAGAATATAATAAGTTGGCACGGCATATTCGGTGTGCGGCAGGGAGACCTCGTGAATCTCCGCGCCTAGTTCTTTATAGGTCTCTAGGGCTTTGCGCACCGCCGCGTCGATCTCGGGATCGGTACCTGGGATGAAATATTCTTTCGGAACGCCGATTTTGAGTCCCTTGCAGTCCTTTTTGAGCGACTGGGTATAGTCGGGGACCGCCGTCTTGAAGGAAGTGGAGTCCCTATCGTCGTAACCGGCGATGGCGTTGAGGACCAAGGCGCAATCTCGCACGTCTTTGGTCATCGGGCCGACTTGGTCCAGGGAAGAAGCGAAGGCAATGACCCCAAAGCGGCTGACCCGTCCGTAAGTGGGCTTGAGTCCTACGATGCCGGTGAGGGCCGCGGGTTGCCGAATCGATCCACCGGTGTCGGTGCCGAGCGCGCCGTAGCAAAGCCCGGCCGCCACCGCCGCGGAGGATCCGCCGCTGCTGCCGCCAGGGGTTCGGCTTAGATCCCATGGATTCTTCGTCTGCTGGAAAGCGGAGGTCTCGGTGGAGGAGCCCATCGCGAACTCGTCCATGTTGAGCTTGCCCGTCAAGACGATGCCCTGGTCGAAAAGTTTTTGCGCCGAGGTCGCCGTATAAGGCGGGATAAAATTGTGCAGGATCTTCGAGGCGCAGGTGGTCTTGATGCCCTTCGTCAGGAAAATATCCTTGAGCGAGAAGGGGAGGCCGGAGAGTTCCGGTAGTTTTTCTCCACTGGCAATTTTGGCATCGATAGCTTTGGCTTGGGTAAGGGCGCTATCGGCCGTCACCGTCAAGTAGGCCCCGACCTTGGGGTCAAGGCTTTCGATGCGTTTCAGGGAGTTTTGCGTCAGTTCAACGGAGGAAACTTCTTTTTTGCGCAGTTTTTCCGCCGCCTGGGACAGGGTTAAGTGATGGAGTTCCATTTAAAGGACCTTGGGGACGCGGAAGAAGTGGGCCTCGTGGTCGGGGGAGATCTCGAGGACGGCGTCGATAACAGTGTTGGTTTTCACTTCGTCTTCGCGAAGGGGATTGGCGACCTCCACGGCGTGGGTGGTGGCCTCGATGGCGTCAGTGTTGAGCTCTTTGAGCTTTTCCACGTCGGCCAGGATATTATTGAGTTGCCCGGTGTATTTTTCGAGATCGCTCTCGGAAAGCTGCAGCCGGGCGAGCTTGGCGATCTTTTCGACCGTTTCTCGGGTGATCATACGTTCCCCTAAAATTTAAAGAGACCGAGGACGCTGGAGACGAAGCCGTCCTGTTTTCCGGCGAGTTGCTCGAGTTCGCCGGCGTCGAGGAAAATGCCGCCGCAATTCGGGCATTTTTCGATGGTGACGCCCTTAAAGAGGACCGGATGCATCTCAAAACCGCACTTGGCGCAGTGGTTGAGATGAAGCTTTTTGAGGTTCTCGAGCTCGGTGGCGTGCATGTCCTCGCGGACCTTTTCGGCCAAGGCCTTGCGAGCTTCGATTTCTTGTCGGGCAAAGTATTCCTCTTCTTCGTGAGAGGGTTTGACGGTGGATGACATACTTTAAGACTCCTTCTGCACCCACTTCTATTGAGTTTTCGTCCAGGCTTCAAGTGAGAAATCGCGATATTTCCTTGGAGAAATCATGGGCCTTCCCTAAGATGATTCCGTGGAAATTTTATTTCAGGTCTACGTGGTCTTGTTCGGCCTTTGCTTGGGGTCTTTTTTGGGAATGGCCTCGGAGCGGCTTCCCGCCGGCGAGTCCTTGGTGAAACCCAGATCGCATTGCCGCCATTGCGACCGCGCTTTGGCTTGGTACGAGAACGTTCCGGGCTTCAGTTATCTGTTTCTTCGCGGGCGATGCCGGAGTTGCGGCGTGAAAA
>JAIOPF010000293.1 GCA_021414045.1 Deltaproteobacteria bacterium
CCCCGCGCGGCGTGCCGCAGATCGAAGTCACCTTCGACATCGACGCCAACGGCATCGTCAACGTCTCGGCCCTGGACAAGGGCACCAACAAGAAGCAGCACATCACGATCACGGCTTCCAGCGGCTTGAACGACAAGGACATCGATAAGATGGTCAAGGACGCCGAAGCTAACGCGGCCGAGGACAAGAAGCGCCGCGAGGAGATCGAGACCAAGAATCACGCCGATTCCCTGGTCTACGCCACCGAGAAGTCCCTCAAGGAAAGCCGGGACAAGGTCGATGCCGGAATCGTGAAAGACATCGAAGACGCGGTGGCCGTCTTGAAGAAATCCATCGAGGACAACAAGGTCGACGAGATGAAGAGCGGCATGGAAAAGCTGACCAGCCTTTCTCACAAGATGGCCGAACAGCTCTATAAGACCGCTTCGGCAGGCGCCGCGCCGGGCGGCGAACAGGCCTCCTCCGAGCCCTCCGATCAGGCCGCGGGTTCTTCTGAAAAGAAGGACGACGTGGTGGATGCGGAGTTCGAAGAAGCCAAAGACTAAGCGTCTCCTGCAATTCCAAAACGGCCTTAGGGAATCCCTAAGGCCGTTTTTTTTTGCCGCCACTTGAAAGCCCCAGGATTCCAGCTCTAGGATAGCTTCGAAAGGGCTGTCGAAAATCCCCAAAGGCCTGTCCAGCCGTGGCCTTGGCGCGAGACGGAAAGCCTGTTGAATTTTCAGTTGTTTTTTTTGCCCCCCTGGGCTACGGCGGGACAGCGATTTCTTGGAAAAGGAGAGAAAATTGACCTGGCTAACCCGAGCCCTCGGCTCTTCGATAGGCCGGAAACTGATCATGGGGCTCACCGGCCTACTGTTGATCGGTTTCACCCTCACTCATTTGGGCGGCAATTTACTGATGTACGTCGGCGCCGACCAATACAACGGCTATGCCCATGCGCTGCATTCCCAGCCCGCCTTTATTCTATTCGCGGAAATCGATCTCCTGCTCCTGTTCTTGGCCCATATCATCGTAGCCTGCAGCATCACCCTCGAAAATCGCCGCGCCCGAGAAATCGGCTATAAGATGCGGCGCTCCAAACAGGGAAACACCCCCGTGACCTCGTCGGCGATCATGTTTGTTTCGGGCGCCATCATCAAGATCCCGTTTCCGCGGCCGTTTACTTCGTCGGCAGCCTTTTCTTGGGCTGGCATTTGCGCCATGGCTTCCAGAGCGTTTTCCAGACCTTCGGTTGGAATCATTCCAAATACACGCCCGCCATCAAGAAGCTGAGCATCCTCCTCGCCTTGATCCTCGGCCTCGGATTCGCCTCCTTCCCTGTCTGGGCCTACATGAAGAAATTAGGAGTGCTGCCATGACCCTCGAGTCCCGAGTTCCCAGCGGTCCGCTTTCGGAAAAATGGACCAAGTGCAAGAACGACCTGAAGCTGGTGAGCCCCACCAACAAGCGCAAATTCGACATCATCGTCGTCGGCAGCGGCTTGGCTGGGGCTTCGGCGGCGTCCTCCCTGGCTGAGATGGGATACAACGTCAAGGTCTTCTGCTTCCAAGACAGCCCGAGGCGAGCGCACAGCATTGCGGCCCAAGGCGGAATCAATGCCGCGAAAAATTACCAGAACGACGGCGACAGCGTCGGTCGGCTCTTTTACGACACCATCAAGGGTGGCGA
>JAIOPF010000294.1 GCA_021414045.1 Deltaproteobacteria bacterium
CGGTTTCTCGGCTGTTGGTCCAACCGAGAAAATACAATACCGGGGCCAGAAAGATGCCTCCGCCAATCCCGACCAATCCCGAGAGCAGTCCAAGCCCCGCGCCGATGGGAAGACCGAGCGCCCAAGCGCGCTTCCAGGAAAGATCGCCTCGCTCGACGAAAGCCCGCTCCGAAATCAGCATGCGCACTCCCGCTGCCAACAGACTGAGCGCCAGCAGCCAAAGAAATAGTTCCTTCCCGATGGGGATGCGGCCGCCGAGATAGGCCGCTGGAATCGAGGTCACCACGAAGGGGAGCACTTTTTTTGGAGAAAAATGCCCGTTGCGGTAAAAAACCCAGCATCCGCCGCTGACCACCACGAGGTTGCAAAGCAAGGCCAGTTTCGGCATTTCCCCATAGGGGAAGGCAAAAAGCGCTAGCAAGGCGAGATAAGTGGACCCGCCACCGAAGCCCGCCGTGGCGTAAACCAACGCGGCCAGGAAAAACAGCGGCAATAATTGCGGGAGCTGCTCCATCAATGCCCTCCCCCGCGAATCATGTTGAAGGCGTGCAAGACGTTGGGAAACAAGGCGGCGATGGATTCCTTCACCCCGTTCGAAGAACCCGGCAGGGTCAATAGCAAGGTGCCGCCGCGCAGCGCAGCGACGCCGCGAGAGAGCATCGCGTAAGGGGTGCGCCGCTGCCCATAAACGCGCATCGCCTCGCCGATGCCCGGAATTTCGCGCTCCGCCAATTCACGGACCACCTCCGCCGTCACGTCGCGGGGCCCCAGTCCCGTGCCGCCGGTGCTGATCACCAAATCAAGCTTCCGCTCGACGTATTCGAGCAGTTTCGATCGAATTTTTTCCCGATCATCGGGAATCACCTCGTAGCTGAGCACTTCGACCGGAACTTTTTTCATCTCTTCGCAGATAATCTTGCCTGATTTGTCGCTTTTCTTGCCCGCGGAGACGCTGTCCGAAGTCACCAATACCGCCGCCTTCAGGGGGACGGGGAAGCTCTCGGCATAATCGCTTTTCCCTCCCCGTTTTTCCAGCAAACGAGTCTCGCCGATCGTCACGTCCTTATCGATGCCCTTCATCATGTCGTAGACAGTCAGGGCCGTGACGGCGGCGGCAGTCAGAGCCTCCATCTCTACGCCGGTGCGACCTATCGTCTTGACCTCGACGCGGATGCCGATGCGAGCTTCCCCGCGCTCGAAACTGATCGCGACGCTGTCCAGAGCGAGGGGGTGGCAATATGGAATCAGCTCCGGAGTTTTTTTCGCGGCCAGCACGCCGGCAGCCTTGGCGACGTTGAGGACGTCGCCTTTCGGTGTTTCGCCTCGCCAGGCCCTTGCGATGGTCTCGGGCTTGGCGCGTACCTCGGTCGCGGCCACGGCGCTGCGCAATGTTTCAATCTTCGCGGAAATGTCGATCATGGTCTCATTCCTTTCTTAACCTCCAATGCCATACATGCCGGCGGTAGCCGTGCAGGCCGGCATCAGGAAACCGCCGTGATCCGGCCTTTTAACCTGGATCATGCGGGCGATTTTTCCGTCAATATCACTGTCTTCGGTTCCCGGCCGACGCAGCAGCTCTAAAAGGCCCTCGGACTCGTCATAGGCCAGGCAATCCTGAACGCGTCCGTCGGCCGAAAGCCGCACCCGATTGCATTGCTCGCAGAAGGGCTGCGACACCGCGTGAATAAAACCCACCACGGCGTTCAATTCGAAGACCTTGAAATACTCGGCCGGTCCGCGCCCGAGTCTCTTTCCGTAGGGCGACAGATGATATTTTTCTCTCAAACGCTCCAACACCCAAGCGCTGGGCAGGAAATTCTCTTGCAAGTCCTTGCCGGGGCCTATCGGCATCAATTCAATCCAGCGCAAAATCAAGTTTTCATCGGCGGCGAAACGAAGCAAGTCTTCGATCTCGCCGTCGTTCCATCCCTTCATCAGGACGACATTCAACTTAATCGGCGAAAATCCGACCTCACGCGCCGCCTTGATGCCCGCCAAGACCTCCGCCAAGCGCCCCCAACGGGTGATCTGCGAAAACTTTTCCGCGTTCAAGGTATCCAGATGAACATTGACGCGGGTGAGCCCCGCCCGCTTAAGCTCCGCGGCCATGCCCGCCAACAAAACGCCGTTAGTGGTGAGCAGCAATTCTTCAATGCCGGGAATCTCGCGAAGCATCGCGACTAGGCGCGGCAGATCCTTGCGCAGCAAGGGTTCTCCGCCGGTGAGCCGGACAGTCTTGACACCCAACCGCGCAAAGGCCGAAACCACGCGACATATTTCCTCAAAGCTCAGGATGTCTTCACGCTCCTTCTTTACCGCTCCCTCCAAGGGCATGCAGTAACGGCAGCGCAGGTTGCAAAGGTCCGTCACCGAGAGGCGCAAATATTCGATCTTTCTTTGGTAAGAGTCACAGAGCATAGCGCTCCTCCAGGCGGCGTAATTCTTCGGGAGTGTTGACATTGGCGGCGCTTTCCGCAGCGATGGGCACCCAGTTCAGGTCCTCCACTCGGGCGCAAAATTCCCGCAGAGAAAAGATGCCGCTGTCCAGGGCCTCGCGCATCTTGGGAAGCAGGGACTTGGAATACAGCGCCATCAAATATTCCCGTCCTTGGTCGTGACAGGGCACCGCCGCAGCATGTCCGCGTCCGGCGTCGACGACAGCCCGAATCACCGCGGAGCTTAGCAAGGGCATGTCGCAGGCCGCGACGAATGCCTGCTCCGTCCCGCAGGACTTCAGCGCCGTGGCGATCCCGCCTAGCGGTCCCTGATAAGGGCGCTCGTCGCAAAGAATACGGGCCGGAAGGAAGCGATATTCCTCCGGCGTATTCGTCACGACGATAATTTCGGAAAAAAGAGCTTGAAGCACCGAAAAGACACGTTCGATCAAAAGTCGGTCTTGGAACTTTGCGAGGGCCTTGTTCCGACCGAAACGTCGGGACCTCCCGCCGGCGAGCAGAACTCCCGTTACCTCGGGATATAGGGTGGGCACGTATCGTATCCTTTCCAATTAGGTCCCCCCGCATCGCGGGGAACCTCGGGAGGCGGCGCTGTTTCCGGCGTCACCCTGTCCGACGCTCCCTATCCCTTGGGGACTTAGGAACTTCGGATCGGAATTTTTTTTATCCCTTGAGCTGTTGTTTGACGTCTTCCACGTCCTTTTCGACGTCTTTCACTTCTTTTTTGAAATTCTTGAAAAACTCCCCAATGCTGCGGCCCAAGCCGGGCAGCCTCGAGGGGCCGAAAATCAAAAAAATAACCACAACAAGAGCCGTAATTTCTCCGGGACCTAGGCGCATATAAATTCTCTCTTCTATACTTATATATAGGAAAAGGCGCAGGGTCCCTATGACCCGTGGCAGTCTGCAACATGATCTGGATCATGAAGCCAACCCGCTGGTTTTATTATATTTCTTGCATCATTTTTCCTATGACGCCCCACTCGTCCTCGGAAATTAGCTGTTGCGCCAGGGGGAAGATCACGGTGTTTTCCTTGTAAATATGCAGGCGCATTCTCTCGACGATTTCCTGACCTAGATTGAAGGCATGCTCAAAAAGAACGTTCCGAGATTTTGCGTCCTCCAGTCGCGGCGCCAGCCCTAGAAGATTGAACACCAGGCAGGCGGATTGCCCCAGCTCGAGATGATCATCTTCCATCACCTCCACGGGCGTAACCGGTTTTCCAGTGGGGCTGTGCTCGCCCGTCGCGAGGAATTTTTCGCGCAGGAAGGGAAAAACGCATTTTTCCTCTTTGCGATGATGGCCAATCATGCGTTCATCCTGGAATTGGAAAAATCGTTTCAGGCCGCTCGAAATTTCAGGGGAAAACCGCCACTCTTTTTGCTTCAGCTCCAAAAGGGACTTTTCAAAGACATTTAGGACCTTTTCGTATTCTTGATGCTCCTCCAGCAACTCGCGAAGCGGCAGTACCAAGGACTCGAAAGGAATTTGCTCGACGGTTGGATCGGCCCGCGCTTCCGGAGGTTCCATTGGACTGCAAGGAGCGGCATCCACACCGTGTTCGACGTAACGATTCAAGGGTTCTTTGGACATATGCGACTCCTATTGATGCAGATGAAAACTTTCCTGAAGATAAGGGTCGTTTTGGGGGATCAAAGGAGCCTTCTCCAAGGCTTTCCCTGTGATGAACCAGAACATTCCGGCAAAACCCAAGCCTGAGAAGATCTCCATCCA
>JAIOPF010000295.1 GCA_021414045.1 Deltaproteobacteria bacterium
AAAGGAATATCGGGACTGTCGTTGGTGACGATGAGCGACTTGGAACTATCGCGATAGAACTGCGTCGCGGGCCCCGGGGCCTCGGGATCATAGGACTCGGCGTCGTCCACCCAAGCGAGTTTCTCGAAGCGATTCCGTGGATTCTCCGCGGCGCCTCGCCCCTGCGGGGATTTTTTTTGGAATCCAGGTTCCGTCATGCCTTCTTCTTTATCGTGTCCAAGGCGCGAAGCGCAAGGTCCCTGGCCTGGGCATGGTCAACGAGCGGCGCTGGATAATCTTTCCCCAGGGAAACGCCGGCTTTTTTAAGCGATTCGACCGGAGCCTCCCACGGGCGATGGATCCATTCGTCGGACAGTTTCGCCAGCTCCGGAATCCAGCGTCGGACGTAGTCTGCCCCGGGATCGAATTTCTCCCCCTGACTCACGGGATTGAAGATTCGAAAATAAGGAGCCGCATCGGCGCCGCAACCGGCGGTCCACTGCCAACCCAAGGTATTGCTGGCGAGGTCCGCATCGACCAAGGTGTCCCAAAACCACTTCGCGCCCTCCTGCCAGGGAATCAACAAGTCCTTCACCAAGAATGACGCGACGATCATGCGAACGCGGTTATGCATCCAGCCCGTCGTCCATAACTCCCTCATGCCGGCATCGACCAAGGGATATCCGGTCAGCCCCTTCTGCCAAGCTTTCAGAGCTTGGCCATCCTGTTTCCAAGGAAACCTTTCGAACTCGGCGCGAAGGGGCCGTTCGATGGTGTGGGGAAAATGGTAAATCAAGTGATAGGCGAACTCCCGCCATCCCACCTCGCGCAGAAAGCCTTCGGCTCCGCGTTGCCCGCCGGAACGGCGGTCATGGGCCGCGGCTTGCTTCACGATATGCCAGATCTGTCGGGGCCCGATTTCGCCGAAATGCAGATGGGGAGAGAGCCGGGAAGTCCCGGAACAGGCGGGTTTGTCGCGGTCCTCAAGGTAGGCTGGAACGGCGTCTTCCAGAAAGCGGGCCAATTCCCGCTGTGCTCCCGTTTCGCCCGGACGCCAAGCCTCCCTCATGCCCTTCGCCCAATCGATTTTGGGTTCCAGCTCGAGATCGTTTAAATTCAAAGACGGCACTCCGCCGGAAAATCCCTCGAGTTTCGCGGGCGCCGCTTTCGGGGCCACCGGTTCGGGACGACTCAGGCAGGATTTCCAGAAAGGAGTGAAAACTTTGTAGGGTTCGCCCGCTTGAGTCTTGAGTTCCCAGGGCTCGAAGAGCAAATGCGAGTTAAAGCTCTCGGCTTGGATTTTTTCGGCGCGCAAGCCTTCCTTGATCGCGGCGTCCCGGCGGATAATCTCCGGCTCGTAACGCCGGTTCCAATAGACCGTCCTGGCGCCGGTCTCTCGAGCCAAGTCGGCCAAGACCTCGCGGCTTTTTCCGCGACGCAAGCAAAGCTTCGCGCCTTTCTTTTCGAGAGAAAAGGAAAGCTCCCTTAAGGATTGATGCAACCACCAACGACTCGCTCCACCGGGAGTCCAAGACCCCTCTTCTTTCGGAGCCCAAATAAAAACCGGCAGGATGGGTGCTCGGCTCTCCACCGCGGCTTGCAGGGCGGGATTGTCCTCGAGCCGAAGATCCGATCGAAACCAGAGGATAACGGGACCTGATTTCATTCCAGATCCAGTTCGACGATGGCGCTGTCCTGGCTCTTATCTCCGCTTCGGAGTCTCTCCCTAGCCTGGGTCGCAAGACGCCCATAGCTGGCGCGAATCCTATCCAAATCCTTTTCGGTGAGTTCTTCTAGATCCAACAAGGCATTGTGGGCGATTTGATTGGCGCGGATCAGCTCGTCCAGCTTTAGGTGCATGGCCTCGCTATCGCGGTTTTGGGTGTTTTGAATCAAGAACACCATTAGGAAGGTAATGATGGTCGTCCCCGTATTGATGACCAATTGCCAGGTATCGCTAAAATGAAACAACGAACCGGTGCATCCCCAAATCAAGATGATTAAAACCGCCGTCGCAAAAGTGAGGGGTTGTCCGGCCCGTTTGGCGGCCGCCGAGGCAAATCGACTAAAAAGGTCTTTGCGCTGCATAAGAACCCTCCTTAAGATAGACGGTGACGAGTCTATGCCCGGAAGGAAGGTTTAAGCAAATGCTTCGCGTCTTGGTCACGGGAGCCACCGGATACATCGGCGGCAGGCTGGTGCCGCGGCTCCTCGAGCGCGGACACCTAGTCCGTTGCCTCGCCCGCCAGCCCGAAAACCTTCGGGGGCGTGCTTGGAATGGGGTGGACATCGTCCAGGGGGACGTCCTCCAATTCGACTCGCTGCGGGCGGCCATGCGTGACATCGACGTGGCATATTACTTGGTCCATTCGATGCGCGCCGGCGAGCAGGGATTTGAAGAACGCGATCGTTTGGCGGCCCGGAATTTCGCCCGCGCCGCCCGCGAGGCCGGAGTGAAACGCCTGATCTATTTAGGAGGACTGGGATCGGACGAACGGGAACTGAGCCCTCACCTCCAAAGCCGCCATGAAGTGGGGAACCTGCTTCGCGAATCGGGAATTCCCGTCACCGAATTCCGCGCCGCGATCATCGTCGGGTCCGGCAGCATCTCCTTCGAGATGATCCGCTATCTCACCGAACGCCTTCCTATCATGATCTGTCCGCGTTGGGTGCAGAGCCTTTGCCAGCCCATCGCGGTTCGCGATGTCTTGGCTTATTTGGTCGAAACCCTCGACCGGCCCGAAAGCGCCGGCCGCATCTTCGAAATCGGCGGGCCCGACGTCCTTCCCTACCGCGACATGATGCTCGGTTACGCGAAGGTCCGCGGGCTGAAACGCCGGTTGATCCAAGTTCCCGTGTTGACGCCGCGACTTTCCTCCTACTGGGTCGACTTCGTCACGCCCATCCCCGCCTCGATCTCGCGGCCCTTGATCGAAGGACTCAAGGAAGACGTGGTTTGCCATGAGGACTCCGCCTTGCAGGTCTTCTCGGTGAGACCCATCGGATACGAGGAGGCCGTTCGCCTGGCGCTAGGCCGCATCAATGAAGGCGACATCGAGACGATTTGGTCGGGGTCTCATGCTTCTTTCAAGGCGGGAGACCCTCCCGCCTCACGATTGGAAAAGCGCGAAGGGATGATCCTGGAAGTGAGGGAGGCCGAAATCGCCGCGCCAGCGAAACGGGTCTTCGAAATTTTTTCGGGTATCGGCGGGAAACGGCGTTGGTTCTATGCCGATTGGGCCTGGCAATTTCGGGGAATGCTGGATCGCCTCGTCGGCGGCCCCGGCATGCGGCGAGGGCGCCGCAATCCCGATCATTTGATCCCCGGAGACGCCTTGGATTTCTGGCGAGTGGAAGAAGTCGTCGATGGAAGAAGCATCCGGCTCCGCGCCGAAATGAAGGTTCCAGGAAAAGCCTGGCTGCAGTTCGAGGTGGAACCCTTGGCCGGCGACCATTCGCATTTCACCCAGACCGCCTATTTCGAACCGAAGGGCCTCCCCGGCTTGCTCTATTGGTATTTTTTATATCCCATCCACCGGCTCATCTTCTCGGGCCTCTGCCGCGAGATCCAAAGACGCGGCGAAGCCTAAGACTGTTTCTTGGGCCACCAAGCCGAAGCCAAGCAGGAAAGAAGCAGGGAGAGCGCGATGAATCCCAAGGCGTAGGCCGTGGGGATTTTATACCAGCCCGAAAGGACCATCTTGACGCCGATGAAGGCCAAGATCGAGGCCAGGCCGTAGTTGAGGTAATGAAAGGCCTGCATCAACCCCGACAAGGCGAAAAACAAGGCTCGCAAGCCAAGGATCGCGAAGGCATTGGAACTGAAGACAATGAAGGGATCCCGACTGATCGCCAAGACGGCCGGAACCGAGTCGACAGCGAAGACGATGTCGGTGGTCTCGATGACGACGAGCACGATGAACAAGGGAGTCGCCATCAGCTTAGCGCCGCGCCTCAGGAAGAAACGATCCCCTTCATAGTCTTTCGTGATGGGAACTAGGCGTCGAACCAGGTTCAACAGGGGATTTTTTTCGGGATGAATCTCCTTATCTTCCTGGAACAGCAGCTTAATGCCGGTGAAGATCAAAAAAGCCCCAAGGATGTATATGAGCCAATGAAACCTCTCGAGCAAGGCGATCCCCGCGAAAATAAAGATCGCCCGAAACACCAAGGCGCCAAAAATCCCCCAGAACAGGACCTTGTGCTGATAGAGGGCGGGAACGCGAAAATAGGAAAAAATAAGGAGAAAGACGAAGAGATTGTCCACGCTCAGGGACTTCTCCACCAGATAACCGCTCAAGAATTGCAGCGCGAGATCATGGCCTTCCAGGTAAAAAATACCGAGGTTGAATAGAAGACCTAAGACGATCCAGAAGATACTCCAAAGAATCGCTTCTTTGACCTGAATCTCGTGGGCCCGGCGATTGAAAACCAACAGGTCCAAGCCCAGCATCGCCAGGATGAAGGCGATGAAGGAGACCCAAAGCCATCCTTGAAAGGACATGAAATTCCTCCGCGCCCATCTCTAATTGGGAATTCCCCGAAAGATCAAGGCGAAAGGACCGGCCTAAAGGGTCGCGATTTCCCGGTTGTCAAAATTCCGCCGATAATACCCCATGTATTCCACCTTGCGTTCCAAGGCCTCGATGACGGCGTGGGTGAAATTGACGCCCTCGAATTTCTGCGCGCTGCCCAGTCCGCCGGGACTGAAGACGTTGATCTCCATGAGCTTGTCGCCGACGATGTCCAAGCCCACCAGGAACATCCCGTCCTCCACGAGCTTGGGGCGCACGATCTCCGCGATGCGCAAGGCCGTGTCGTCGATGGTCGCTTGCCTCAGTTTGCCCCCGGCATGGACGTTGCTGCGCAGGTCCTCACCGGTGCGAATGCGGCGAAATGCCGCGTATTTGCCCTTGTACTTCAGCGGTTCTCCATTCATCAAAAATAGCCGCGTATCTCCCTCGATAGCCTTGGGGAGGTATTCCTGTGCGATCACATAACCGTCGCGCGTCAAGGCCTCGACCATTTGGTGAACGTTGGAGAGATCGTCGGGTTTCACCAAAAAAACTCCCTGGCCCCCCGAACCCTGCAGCGGCTTGATGACGATGCTGCCGCCGTGCTCCTTGGCGAAGGCCTTGATCTCCTCGCGGTCGCGGGTGATCAGGGTTTTGGGCCGGACTTCATCCGGGAACAGCTGAAAATACATTTTATTGAGGGCCTTGCTCAAACCGTTCGGATCGTTGAGCACGATGACGCCATGGCGCATGGCCACGCGTCCGAAGGTGATCCCCGCCGCCTGCGCCCAAGCCCGATGCACGAGATCGGCGGACGGGTCGTTGCGCAGCATCAGCACATCGAGGTCGTCGACGGTGATGCGCTCCAGCTTCGCGTTCTTGCCCTGCAGGTCCTTCAAGAAAGTCTCGGAGGAAGTAGCCTTCTTTTTCACCACCGTCCGCGCTCGGGCATGGATGTTCTCGTCCGGATCGTAGGCGAAATCCCCCGCCCCCATCACCCAGATTTCATGCCCTCGATTGAGGGCCGCCATGGCGAGCCGCGTGGTCGTGTAACCCGGCTCCTCGGTTTGTATGTCGTTGACCACGAATCCCACTTTCATACGCCTCTCCTCTTCAGTAGGTCGAGGACGTTGACGCCCCGACGCAGTTGTTCGAGCAATTTCAAACTATCAGGATTGTCCATGTAACGTGGCATGAGCGGAGGCCGCTTCAGGACTCCGCGCCACTGCAATTCTTGGATGACAGGGACATGAGCTGAGGAGATTTTTCCCACGAATAAGGTGTTCAAATCGCCGCCTTCCCGAAGATATTGGAAAATCGAGACCACCCCGCGCAGGTAGACGGCGTCCTTGGTCAGGCCGCCGCCTCGAAAGATTCGCAGGGTGATCGTGAAAGCGCCCTTTTTCTCGAATCCATATTCCTCGGTGAGCATGCGAAAGGTTTCCATGAAATCCGCCCCATCGATCATCGCCTTGGTCGCCAAGACCCGCCCCGCCAACAACCGGACCCGGGGACGACTCAAACCTCCCACCAGGTACTCCGCCAACACCGCCAATCCTTCCTGCAACTCCTCATAGCCCGCCAATCCGGAGTAGAGTTGGCGGAAAGGCTGGGCTCTTCCGTTGTAATACGTGACGAGGTGAGTCCCGACCTCATGGTTCAACAAGGCCTCGACCCTGGAAACCGGAATCTTGGTATAGGTTCCAACCAGCAAATTTCCTCTCGAGACCATCAGGCCCGAGGCGATGTCCTCGCGGACCTCGACCCGAGCGGCGAATCGCGGGTACCTCTTTCGGTAATAGGCGATCTCCTCGCGGGCCCGCTCCGAAAAACCCGCCGCGTCAAGATTCCAACCGGGATTCTCCTCACGGCTGCGCGGCGAGAATACTTTCAGGATGGTTTGCGCCATGCCGAGCAGCGTCGGGGACACTCCTCCGAAAAGCTGAAGACTACCGTAC
>JAIOPF010000023.1 GCA_021414045.1 Deltaproteobacteria bacterium
CGACCGACGAAGGACATCGACTTCATCGTTCACCTCGAAACGAACAACCTGCTAAAATTCTGCAAACTCATGACCCAATTGGGCTACCGCCCTAAAGTGCCCGTAAACGCTGAAGATTTCGCCGATCCTCTAAAGAGGCAGGACTGGATAGAGAATAAAAACATGGTCGTTTTTTGTTTCTATCATCAGGACGATTTGCTGAATGTTATCGACGTTTTCGTCGAGCACCCTTTGCCATTCGAGGAGACCTACTCGCGTCGAGAGCTGATTCCGCTTGGAGACGTGAACATCTCTGTTATCAGCATCCCTGATTTGATAAAATTAAAGGAAAAGGCTGGACGAATCCAAGATCAAGCCGACATTCGGGCCCTCAAACAAGCGATGAAGATTAGGGAAGAAGATGAAGAACTCTAAACAAAAACACATGGGCGGCTTTGACTACTACCGAACGCGCGAACAAATAGTGGAATATATGAAGACTCCCGCCAAAGAAAAACTGCTTTGGCTGGAAGAAATGCGCGAGCTCAACAATCTAGTCGCAAAACACAATCCCCGGATCGCAAAGATTCAAGAGAAATTCCGCAAAGGCGAGAATTAAGACTTTCCCAATTTCCCTACCTTCGAGATGGATAAAGGGGCTACGCTTTCTTTTTAATCAGAACCCGACGCTCGATCTCGAAGATCTTCTCCGGAATCTTTTCTTTACCAAGTTCTTTCTTGTTGTTTTCTTTGATAAAGAGGTCGGCGCCGAATTTCTCCAGCGCTTCCTTGGGTCGGATGTTCTTGACGCCGATCAATTGGAAAGTCACGACGCCGGCATTGAGGCCCTGGGGGCCCTCTTCCTTCGCCAACACCCGCGAGATCGCATAGACCGTATCGCCGCTGACGGCGGGCTGGGTGTGATAGCCCTCGGTGTAACCGAAATCCGCCAAGGCGTTCTCGGTGGTATCACGGCTGGCCAATCCCGCCAGCCATCCGAAGACGAGCCCGCCGTAGACGATGGGCTCGCCGCTCATCGCACCGCTACGGGCGGTGGAGTAGAGGCGATCGTAGTGCAAGGGATGGGTGTTCATCACGCGGTAAGTCCAAGCGTAATGTTCGTCGGTGATGGTGCGGCCGTTGGCGTGCGCGATGACGTCGCCGACGTTGAAATTTTCGAAATAGGTGCCGACGCCGGTGAGGTTGGTGGGATAAGCGCCCGTCGCATTCGGGATCTCGACCGTGGGTTCGGCTTGCTCGGGAAAAGGCTGGCCCGAAACCGTCGTCGGCTCGCTGGCCTTGCCGGCCGCGGCCACCATGATCTTGCGGTCGTATTGCAGTACCAATTCGTTCTTCTGATTGAGGCCGATAGTACGAATGGTCACGATGCCGGGCTTGCCTTCCTTGGCCTTCACGTCCAGGACCTTGGTCAGCGCCCGCAAGGTGTCGCCGGCATAGACGGGCTTCACGAAGCAGACATTATAATAGCCGAGATTGGCGATGGCTTTTTCCGAATCGTTCTGCACGCCCAGCGAGAGCGCGATATTTAGGACCATCAAAGGAGAAACCACCAGGTCGCGATACCCATGCGCCTTCGCGAATTCGGCGTTGGTGTAGAGCGGGTTGGTCTCCATGAAGGTCGTCGCGAATTCCACCGCGAAGGCCGGATAGATCGTCACGCCCCGAGGATGGCAAAACACTTCGCCAGGCTTGAAATCCTCGAGGACGCGGCCGTACTGGGGATATTTCACCTTTTCGAGGTTGGCGGCTTGGCCGGGGGCGGATTCGTTGAACTTCGGATAAGGGATGGTGATAGCCATGGGGTTTCCTAGAGATATTGTTTTAACAAGGCCGGCGCGATGACGCGCAGGGCGAGAACTTCTTCGGCACCTTCGAAAATCGAGAACACGCGGGCGTCCACGAAATAGCGGCTAACCGCATACTCTTCGGCATAACCGTAACCGCCGTGAATCTGCAGGGCCTCGCGGGTCACCCATTCGCTGATCTTGGAGGCGTAGAACTTCACGAGCGAGGCTTCCATCTGGCCCTTGTGGCCGTCCATCAAGCGGCAGGCATGATAGGTCGCTTGACGCGCCGCTTGGATCAGCGCGGCCATGCGGACGATCTTCCACTGCGTCATTCCATATTCGAAGATGGGCTTATTGAAGACCTTGCGCTCGTCGGAATAGCGCAGCGCGGCCTCGAAAGCCGCCTGCATCACGCCCAGCGCGCGAGCCGCGGTCTGAAGGCGTCCGCCGGCGAAACCTTCCATCTGCAGATAGAATCCCTTGCCCAGGCCGGCTTCGCCGCCGATCAGATTTTCCTCGGGCACCCAGTAATTTTCGAAGGCGACTTCATAAGAGTGCATCCCGCGGTACCCGATGGTGGGGATGGCTTTGCCTTCGATGTGGCCGCCGTGTTCGGGCTGGTCGTACTTGAATTCGTGGCCGTCGAAACGCGGCTTCTCGGCGATCAGGATCGACATGCCCCGGTGCTTTTTGGAGAGATCCGGATCGGTGCGGCAGAGCACCATCAAGCTATCGGCATATCCGGCGAAAGTGCACCAGGTCTTGACGCCGTTGATGACCCAGCCTTTTTGGCCATTGGATTCTTTGGGGCGGGCGGTGACCTTCATGCCCGCGACGTCACTGCCGTAATCCGGCTCGGTGGCAGCGACGCCGGCCATGCGTTCGCCAGTGGCCAAGAGCGGCAACCACTTGGTCTTTTGCTCTTCGGTGCCGCCCTTGAGGATGGCCTTGGAGAGAATTTCAGGGCGGGTGATCAAGCTGCCGGCGACGCCGAGCGAACCGCGCGAGAGCTCTTCAGTGACGACGCACATGCCGGTGTTGTCAGGTTGGGCGTCGTCTTGAAAACCGCCGAATTGCTGCGGAATCGAGAGCCCGAAACAGCCCAACTCCTTGAGTCCATCGATGATCTCTTGCGGAATCAAGAGGTCATGGCGATGGACTTTCTCGGCCAGGGGGGCCACTTTTTCTTCGGCGAATTTTTTGAAAGTCTCGCGGAACATCTGGTGGTTCTCGTCCAGGCCATAGCTACCACCGTGGTTCGCTTTTTTGACCAACTGGGCGATACGGCCGACGTTTTCGGAAGCCAGGGTTTTTTCGACGTCCTTGGTCAGCTCGGGTTTCCAGATGGTCTCCAAAAGCTTTGGTTGCTCCACGCCCCACTCGTGAAAATGAAAGCTCACCTTTTGCGAGAAATTGGCGATCATTTCGGCGGTGAAAAATTCCGCCAGAGCCTTCTCGAGCTCGCCGTGTTTTTCGGCGTAAGCGCAGACCTGTTCGGCCGCGTAAACCTCGGAAGCCATCCAGGCCAAATCGTAGGCAGTGGACTGGAAAGTATCAAGTTTTGCGGTGGAAATTTCTTTGCCGTCCGAGGCCTTTTGGGCCAGAAAGCGTCCGACTTGTTCAAGGAGGGATTTTGCCGCGGAAAGGGCGTTTTGAGTGTTCATAGCACGGGGCTTCTAGACGTATCCCAGCGGGGCTGTCAACTGGCAATCCAAGCCAAAAGGCATCGTATTCCCGGTATTTAACGATTTCCTGAAAACCACTGGTTGTTGGGCCAAGCCGCCACCATAGGCGGATTGGCGGGCCCCAAAAATCCAAAGGATTTATGGGGGTATTGGGAGGCCGGATTTATTCCGGCCGGAAATAATTTGTTTTCAGGAAACTCTTATAGCTTGCCCGCAAGAGGCCTCCGCCGGTAGCTTACGGCCCCAAGGAGTGCCGGCCGTGAAAAGGATTTTCTTAGCAAGTTTCCTGCTGTGCATTGCATCCCAGGCCTGGGGCGCCAGTTTTGATTGCGCCAGATTCACCCAGCACGTCGAATGGGTGATTTGCCACGACCCGGAAGTCTCGGCCCTCGACGACGCCATGAGCGAGGCATACACGGAAGCCTTAAGCCGCGGTAGCGACCCAAAGGCCCTCAAGGATTCTCAAAAAATTTGGCTGACGAAGGTGCGCGCCGGCTGCATGACCCCAAGATGCCTGACCGAGATTTACAAAGCCCGCATCCAAAAATTGCAAACCGTTGGAACCGAAGGCTCGGAAACACAAGGAACCCTAAAATGAAAAAACTACTCCTCGCGTTCGGATTGGCTGTGCTCGGCATGGCTTCTAGTCCGCTTCACGCCCAATCCACCCCCGAATCCACCTATGCCGAATGGGTCAAGGCGTCCAAGGTCGGCGATATTGATGCGATGTTGGCCCTCTCCTCCAAATCAATGGTCGACGAGTTCAACCAAGACTACGCAAAACCCGAAAAGAAAGCCGAAATCCAAAAGCTGATGAAGCTCCTAGCGCCGGTTTCCTACAAGATTCGCGAGCAAAAAATCTCCAAGGACGGAAATTCCGCATCTCTCTTGGTCGACGCCGTCGCGCTGGATCTCTTCAAAATGGGCGATCCGAAAGCCAAGCCCGAGAAGGAAAACGTCGAGGTCAAGCTGGTGAAAGAAGGCGGCCAGTGGAAGATGGAAAAGCAATGCAACGGCAAGGACGGCTGCGGCAAAGAGCCGGAATGGACGCCTCTGGCTTGGGGCGGGACGATCAAACTCCCGGACGGAACGGTGAAGGTCACCAAGGGAAAGAACGATTTTCAAGGCAGCAAGGTCGCGGGCAAGGCTTTTGCCGTCGACTTGACCTTGAATTTCCCGGAAACAGGTTCCACCCTCTCCTACTTCCTCCACGGCAATCCGAATCTGTCGGATAATTACGCGGTCGTGGACGGGCACCGATTCGGGCCCATCGCCTTCGCCGAGGATTATCCCCCGATGTCCAACGAAAAGGGCGGCCGCGAAGTCACGGTGGTGGAAAAAGATTATTCCTACTCGAAAAACCGCAATTTTCAGGGAAAAGGCACGGTGTCACTGCTCTTCGACTTGCCAAAGGACGCGAAGGACTCGCCGGTTTTTTACCTGCAATTCACCTATGGGGACAAAAAGTACGAGTACGAGGTGAAATGATCCGATTATCCATGAGGATATAATCTTGGGAACCATCTCTCGACGACCGCCACTGGAAAGGCCAGCCTTACCGGCGATTTGGGAGTATCGGAGACCAGCAATCCTTTTTTTTCAACTTCCGCCAAGACCCGGCGCGCCTGGCGCTCGCTATAACCGCTGATCGCTGCCGCCTTGCCGCGCTCAAATTCCCCCGCGAGCAAGGCCTCGCGCAAAAGCGTGAAGGAACGCTTCGGCAAGCGCTCCGCACGCTCCTCTTCCTCGCAATAGAGCTGCATGCGACGCGACAGATCTCCGGGTTCCAACAAAGAACTCATGTATTCCACCTGATCGATGCAAGTTTTCAGGAAGAATTCGCAAAAATCCACCAGGCCTTTCGCGGAAAGACTCCCCCTTCCATCCAAATCGCCCTGCCTCGATTCGTCGGCGGCTTCGAGTTTGAGCTTATACTCTCCGACATTGCGAGCGAGTCCTCGCGATACCGACCAGAGTCCGGCCCCTAAATTCAGAAATTTGAAATAAGCGTGCGAGAGCAACCGCGTCACGCGACCGTTTCCGTCGAAAAAAGGGTGGATCCACAGTAAACGATGATGGGAAGCCGCTACAGCCAGAACTCGGCGCAATTTCGAGAGATGATCCGGACGATAGGCCTCTTCGAAGCGGGACAAGAACTTCTCCAAGTTTTCCGGTCTAGGCGGGATGTGACGTCCGACCACAACCGTGCCGTCTCGCAGCGAACCCGGAACCACTTTAGTATATTGATTGGTATCCGGATCCTGGACCCGCAGCATTCCCTCGGGAAGCCTTTGGCAAAACTCTTGATGAATCCAACAAATATACTTTTCGGAAACCAAATCGATGCCGATTTCAGAAGCGTCGATCAGTTTCTGCACTTCAATATGCGCTTTTGCCTCCAATTGAAGGTCCCGCTGCTTGGGTTTGCTGGAAAAATTTTTCACCAAGGCCCGCTCAATGTCTCGCGGATGCGTATCGTGTCCCTCGATCAAATTGCTATAATAGCAATTCATAGCCCTAACCAAGTCCATGACCGATCGCTGTACGGTCAAATGAAGCTGACTAGCCAGTCGGCTCGCCTTTTCCACAAGTTCCAAGCAAAGATCTTCCAAGGCCGCCGTCGTCTCTTCGGGCAGCATCGGCTCCATGAGAGCTGTCGACTCATTTTGTCCTGTTTTTTGGCCGATCTTTTTATTCATTTTTATAAGTATTATTATATAGTTAGTAAATTAATTTTCATTTAATCGCCATCATTATGGCCGATCTTTTGGCCGATATCAAAATAAAAAAGGGCAGGTCGCAAGACCTGCCCTTTTTCATGAATCCAATGCGGAACTTATCCGAAGAAAGCCTTCTCCGCCGCTTCCGGCAACTTGAGACCCGAGATATGCGCGCGCTGCACCAGCTCCCAGAAGTAGCGGTAGGTGGCGCGGTCGTGCAGCTCGCCCTCGAATTGGATGGGACCCCAATTCGCTTCTTGGGCGGCGAGGAGGATCTGGGCGCCCTTCTCCACTCCCTTGTAATCCGGCAGCATGGCCTCGACGATGGCGTCGATCTGAGTCGGGTAGATCGACCACATGCGCAAGAAACCGAACTCGTTGCGGGCGCGGCTGGCATCGGCCTTGGTCTTCTCGGCGTCCTTAAGATCCAGAGTGACGTTATGGGCCGGGATGATGCCGTAAGCGAGGGCCGCGGCGCAGACCTGAGCCTTGGCGCGGAAGATCAAGGCGTGCTCGAATTGCCCCGGCGAACGCATGCAGACGTCGGGAATGGCGCCGTGATGTCCGGAGACGAAATCCATCAAGCCAAAATCGAGGACCTGCATCCAGGGAAGCGCTGCGATCTCGAAGGCGTCCTTGAGGGCGCCGTGGGTCTCGATCAAGACGTGGATGGGAATCTCGCGCTTGATGCCGTTCTTCTTCGCCGTCTCTTGGATGTAGGAAATCATCTCTTTGACTTGCGAAACGGCGGTAGGCTTCGGAATCGTGATGTAGGCGAGCTCGTTGCCCGCGCCGGCGACGAGGATGTCGATGTCCTGCTTCCAGTAAGAATTGCTGTAATCATGGATGCGGGCGCCGGCCATCTTGTGCTTGTTGAGCGGGCCCTTCGCCATCGCGACGATCATCTCGGCGTGCTCTTTCTCCTTGCCGGTGGGGGCCCCGTCCTCGCAGTCCATCGTGATGTCGAAGACGCCGCCCTTGGTGTTCTGCAGCTCCATCGCCTTGGTGATCAATTTTTCGGAACCGGCGAAATGCTCGCAGGCGGGGATGACGGGGAAGGGTTTCTCGCCCGCGAAGAGGGCCTCATTCGGATGCACTTTGGGACTCATGAGAGATTTCTCCTATACCTTATAGAGATGAAACAAAATCAATGGTCGGCCATGGGCTCGGACAACTCGATCAGCACCCCGCCAGTCGACTTGGGGTGCACGAAGGCGATGCGCTTGCCGTGGGCGCCGATGCGCGGCTTCTCGTCGATCAGCTGGACGCCCTGTTTCTTCAGCTGTTCGAGGTGTTCCTCGAGACCGCTGACTTCGATGCAAATATGATGAAGGCCGCCGCGGCCTTTTTTCTGCTCGAGAAAATTCGAGATGGGGCTGTCGGGGGAAGTCGGGAAAAGCAGCTCCAGGTTGGTCTCGCCGACTCCGAAAAATGCGGCGCGGACCTTCTGCTCCTCGACCTCTTCAATATGTTCGGGCCCCTTGCCCAGGAGGCTCTGATAAAGCGCGATCCCCTGTTCGAGGTCCGGAACCGCGATCGCCACGTGATCGACTTTTTTGAAAGCCACGGAATGACTCCTGATTCTCGCATTTGGGGCCAATTTCGCCCTCTCGCGAACAAACGCCGTTTGGGCTACTAAAGCGCCGAAGTCCTTGTCAACTGCCGAAACAATATTTCTAGGCGCTCCGGCGCGTCGACGCAAGGCCCATCGGCTCCCCACGGCCTTTCGGTCGATTTTTTCCCCTTGACCCCCCGCAACAGGTGCGGGAGATTGAAATTCCCCATATGTCGAATCAAAAACTCATCCGCACGCTTCGCTGTAAAAATCGTAAATTTATCGGAGTCTTATCCAAGCTGATCTCCACCATCTCGCAGATGGGCGGGGACATCGGCAATATCTCCACCGTCAGCTTCGGGGAGATGCACAACATCCGCGATATCACCATCATCATCAACGATGAAGACCACCTCAGCGCCATCGTCAGCGCGGTCCGCAAAATCCCCGAGGTCGAGCTCGAGTCGGTGATCGACGAGGTCCTCGAACTGCACGTGGGCGGGAAGCTCCTGATTCGCCCCAAGCATCCGATACAATCCATCGAAGACCTGCGCAAAGTCTACACGCCCGGCGTCGCCAGCGTTTGCAAGTTGCTCAAGGAAGACCCTAGCCAAGTGGAAATTTACACCACCATCGGCAAGACCGTCGGCCTCATCACCAACGGCAGTCGGGTTCTGGGGCTCGGCAATCTCGGGCCCACGGCTTCCATGCCCGTGATGGAAGGCAAGGCCGCCTTGTTTCAGCAATTCTCGGGCCTGCATATGATCCCGGTCTTGATCAACACGCTCGACATCAATCGCTTCGTCGACACGGTCGAGACGATTTCCAGCACCTTCGCGGCCATTCAACTCGAGGACATCCGCACGCCGGATTGCTACGAAATCGAGGCTCAGCTGATCGAGCGCCTGAAGATTCCCGTCATGCACGACGACCA
>JAIOPF010000287.1 GCA_021414045.1 Deltaproteobacteria bacterium
ATTCAAAAGCGGCGAGAGAAATCTGCAGTCATTAACAAACTCCGCAGCTGCGGCAGACTTCCGGCATGCAATAGTGGGTGATCTTCCCGGATTCGAACTTACCCAATTCGCGAATGAGAAAAGTGTCCTTCATCCCATGATCGATGAAGTCCCAAGGCAAGGGCTCGTCGGTGCGGTAAGTGCGCGAGACGAAGGTTTCGGGATCAAAACTTAGGTTTAACATAGACTTACGAAGATGAGCCGCCGAGCCGACCACGAGTGCTTTCCCGGCCGGGACCAAGGCTTTGTGGAGAAATTCCCCAACCCGACGGTCCCCACGAGAAAGCAAAGTCTCGATATAGGCATCCAAACCAGATTCCCCGGACATGCGGATATGACCGACCTGTAAAACCTGTTTGCGAATGTTCTGCAGCTTTTCTTTGAGGGCCGGCACCCCGACAAAAGGACTGTATTGGAGGGGGGTCGAAGGCTTTGGCGTAAAAGGGCTGACGCTTAAAGTCAGGGAAGGCATCTTGGCGGATCGCTTCGCGAAGCGCGTCAAAGCCTCGCGGGTTCGGAGCGTCAAACGACATAATTCGTCGACGTCGACTTCGGTTTCGGTGGGAAGCCCGATCATGATGTAGAGCTTGATATTGAGAATGCCGCCTTCGGCGAGCTTCACCGCCGACTCCACCACCTCGTCGTCGCTGAAAGTCTTGTTCAGGCTGCGACGCAGGCGTTCGCTGCCGGCCTCGGGCGCGATCGCGATGGTCTTATTCCCGCTCTTGCGAAGATAATGAATGATCTCGGGGGTGAAGGCGTTCAACCGCACCGAAGAAGGGCTAAAGCCCCCGCCCTGCGCGTCAATATATTCCAAGATTTCATGGATCGCGTCATGGCCGAGCAG
Source organism: Deltaproteobacteria bacterium (assembly GCA_021414045.1). Taxonomy (GTDB): domain Bacteria; phylum UBA10199; class UBA10199; order DSSB01; family DSSB01; genus DSSB01. Next base: position 887 of record JAIOPF010000287.1, read on the forward strand.
ATCTCCCGCGATCAGCCCGATTTTTTTTCGGTACTGCAGGCCATGATCAATGCGCCGCTTCAGCGGCTCCAGGGCATCATAACTCGGATAACGGATGAAACGGCCTTCCTGGGGGCGGCCGTTGGCCTTGCCACTGACCAATCCAAAACCGGCGGTGGCCTTGCCACCCGCCCCTCTATCGGTGGCGGGGTTGAAGAGGGCTGGAACATAGACTCCATCGAGCTTATCCAGTTGTTCGAGGCGGCTGGCCTTGCTGCCGCCGCCGCGCAGGATATCGGCGATGCGCTCGATCACTTCTTCGCCCTCACCGATCACCAAAGCGTCGCAAAAGTCGGCGATGGGCTCGGGGTTGATGGTCGCGGCGGGCCCGCCGACGAGGATCAGGGGATCGCCCTCGTCGCGGTCTTGGGAGCGCGATTTCAAGCCCATCAAGTGCAGCATGGGAATCAGGTTTAGGTAGTCGTTCTGGTAGGAAACGGAAAAGGCGACCATGGCCAATTCTCGTGCCGAGGAACCCAGCTCATATCCTTGCAATCCACCCGGGGCATGCTGCGCCAGCAAATCCTCCTCGGGAAGAAAGAAGCGCTCGCAGGAAGTGTCCGGGAGGCGGTTGAGCACCGCATAGAGGGTTTGAAAGCCCAGATTGGACATACCGAAGAAATATTTATTGGGATATGCGATCCCGACGCGGAGCCCGGCGCCGGCGCGATGGTAGGCGCCCTGCTCGCCGCGAAGGCGATTTTGGATGCGTTGTCGGATCAGGTAGTTCATTTTATTAAAAAAAAATTTCCGC
>JAIOPF010000288.1 GCA_021414045.1 Deltaproteobacteria bacterium
GGGCTCAGGGCGTCCACGGGAAAGAAAGGCAGCGCTTCGTCCTCGGAAAGCGCCAGCAGCTGGACGTCCGCGCCCACGCTGTCTCCCGCCTTGGTGAAGATGCCGTCGGTCACGTCTCCCACCAGATTATTACCCCTCGAATCCACCCCATTGGCGCTTCGGATATCCGCTTTTCCCACAGTGCCCGTATTTTCCGAGACGATGGAGTTTTGCAAAGTTCCGCCGCCCCAGATGCCCCCGCCTTCCGCTGCGGAGTTTTTGGAAATCGTCGCGTAATTCACGTTCAACACGGCGCCGTTAATGACGATGGCGCCACCGCCCAAATCGGTGGCCGAGTTTTTTCCTAGGGTGCTGTTTTCAAGATGCACGTTTCCGGCGGCTACATAGAGGGCTCCGCCGTTTTTCGCTTCATTGGCGGTGAAGGAAGAGGCCGCGATGTTGGTGATTCCCTTCACTTGGTAAAGGGCCCCACCGTCGCCCTGCGGAGCCGAATTTTGGGTGAGGTGCACCGAGTCGAGGTTGAGCGTCCCGCCCTTGTTGCGGATGGCGCCGCCCGTGGTGCTGGTGCCATTCCTCAACGTGAGATCCGATAGACTCACCGTCTTGCCGTCGGCGATATCGAAGATGCGACTTTGGGCGTCGCCTTCGATAGCCGAGACCTGGGCGCCGGCGCCGGTGATTTGAATATTTTTATTCAGGTCGAAGTCGCCGCTTTGGTTTTGGTCTTCGACGCCGTCGATCTGGATTTTCACGGTCATCCCGCCGGGAATGACGATGACGTCCCCGTCCTTGGCTTGATTGATCAAAGCGCGAAGCTGGGTGGGTTTCCCGCTGTCCCCCGGATCTTCCACGGTGAGTTGATCCGCATGGGCGAAGGCGATGGGTTGAGCGGCCAATACGAAAAATGACAACAAGAGGCTGCGAAATGAATGAAACATGATCTCTCCTTTTCAATGGGCGGGGTGCCCGTTTTCTCAAGAAGAGAGCAAGAAAATGGCCAAAGACGGCGGCTTTAAATCTCTATGGATTTCAAAGAGATGGGTATTGCTTCGGGAAAAAAGGGACGGTGAAAAATAAGAAAATTTAGAAAATTAGAAAAAAGGTGAGAAAAAAACTATGGCCCCAGAGGCGCTGGGACGACACCCGACTGTCCGCACTTGGCGCTAATGACCCCGCTTTGCGCGCCGCTGGCGAAGTTCACCAAATAGGTCCCGCGATTTCCGCAAGGCAGCAGCGCGATGCCATCGGTGCCGGTGCAGGCCGCGAAGACCGCCGTTTCCGGCGGATCGGCGCAAGCATTGCCTTGTTCGTCAACCAGGGCCAAGGCGTCTTCCTCCTCGATTCGCATCTGAGGATTATCCGCGGGAATCCAGACCGTGGCGCCGGGCACGGGATTGCCTTGGGTGTCCGTCACCAGAATCAGGATATTTGAAGTGATGCCCTGAGACGAGCTAAAGCTTCCGCAAGCGGAGGACAAAAGACAAAGAAATCCAAGGAATAGGGCTTGAAATTTTAGGGTAAAGGAATCGGGTTCGACTTGCGTCGTCATGAAGAGAGGTTCTTAAACCCTTATCGCCTTAAGGACAAGCGACAGGTTCGCAGACCATTTTGCCGTCGTCGCCGCGACGGCATTTTTCACATCGGCGGTCGTTGAGGGTCGAGATTGTCTTGGATTTGCCGTGAAGTGAAACCGTCGCGCCGGCGCTAGGAACAGCCACCAAGCCCAGTCCCAGAAGGAAGCCGGCCAAGGTCATCAGCGCCGTGATTTTAGGTTTCATAGGGTTCATCTCCTTACCAGATCGCATTGTTCAAAACATCCCAGAAATATCAACAAGTTTATTATCGGCTCTCCCGTAAAAACGTTACGTCATGCGTAATGGATCTGACTACCCCGCTCCTCCTGACGTTTCTTGGCCTCTTTCATACGGTAGACGTAAGCCAGGACTTCGGCAACAGAATTGTACAATTCCTCAGGAATTTCAGCACCTTCCTCCATCTCAAATAGAGCCCAAGCCAGGGGGATATTCCTCATGATGGGAATCCCCTCGTCCGTCGCGACTTGCTTGATCATTTCAGCGAAGGCCCTCTGCCCCTTGATCATGATCTCGGGAGCCACCATCGTCTCGCGGTCATACTTCATCGCCACGGCGACGTGCACCGAATTGGCAACGACGACGTCGCTCTGCTTCACCGCCGCCTTGGCGTCACCGAAGGCGAATTCCCGGTGCATCTGCTTGCGATGCCCCTTGATGTGCGGATCGCCTTCATCCTGTTTGTACTCGCGCTTCACCTCGTCCTTGGTCATGCGCATCTGCTTCATGAACTGTTTCTTCTGGATCATGAAATCGACCACGGAAATCACCAAGAAGGCCAAGAGAACCTTGAGAATGAAGCTGAACAGGATATCCGCGCTGAGCGTCGCCGCGCCCTGAATGGGATAGGCTTCGGCAGGAACCGCCCCGATGGTCCCCTCGATGGAATGGGCGCTGGTCGGAATCTGGATCGTGGCCGTCTGCAAAATAGTGTAGAGCTGCTTGTTGATGGTCGAATAGGCCAGGTAAAAGATGACGAAGATCTTGGCAATGTTCTTGGCCAGCTCGATGAAGGTCTGGGTCTTGAACATGTTCTTCATGCCTTCGATGGCGTTCAGCTTCTTCATCTGGGGCTTGAGGGGTTCCATGGCGAAAATGGAGCCGACCTGCATGTAACCGACGAAGAAGGCGACAACACCACCCACTAAGGCGATGGGCAAGATGATCTTGCCGAAAGAGAGCAGGCAGGCCTTCCCCAAGGTCCAGATCTGCGCGCCGTCGACGTGTTCGTGGGAAACGACATAGCTGAAGCAAAGCTTCATGAGGTCGCGAAGCTCGTTCATCGCGGCGCCCATGCCCATGGCGATGACGCCGAAAATAGCCAGGAGCACGGCGATGGTACTGACGTCCTTGCTCTTCGGCACCTGGCCCTTTTTACGAGCCTCGCGGAGCCGCTTCGGTGTGGCTTCTTCGGTTTTTTCGCCAGCGCTCTCGGCCATTCAGCAACGATTCAGCTTGAGAATTCAGAGACTTACCTATCATTACTTCAAGCAAGTCTTCAGAAAACCTCGCGGGGCCTATAGACCCAATTCTCTACAGATATCGGTATTTTAGCACAGTGGAGTTGTGGCCTATAGAGGTATCCCTATACAGGCTGTTGAAAAACCACCGGCAGTTGGGCCAAGCCGCCATAGGCGGATTGGCGGGTCCCGAAAATCCGGAGGATTTTTGGGCGGCCTGTGAAGCCGGATTCACTCCGGCGAGAACAAAATTAGTTTTTCAACAGCCTATTAAAGATGCGAGGCGTAATCCTTCGCAAAGTAGCTGATCAAAATATCGGCCCCCGCCCGTTTCAAGACGGTCCAGGTTTCCAGAACAGCCGAGGCCTCGTCGATGGCCCCGTGTTGGGCCGCGAATTTGATAGCCGCATACTCGCCGCTGACCTGATAGGCCGCCAAGGGAACGTCGAAACGTTCCCGCAGGGCCCGCAAGACATCGAGGGACGTCAGGGCCGGCTTGACCATCAACACATCAGCGCCCTCTTCCAAGTCCTGGCGGGCCTCTCGCAGGGCTTCGTGAAAATTCGCCGGATCCATCTGATAGCTTTTTCTATCCCCAAACTTGGGAGCGGAATCCAAAGCCTCGCGGAAGGGCCCATAGAAAGAACTGGCGTACTTCACGGCATAGGACAGGATTGGAAGATGCTTGAAGCCCGCCGCGTCCAATTCGTCGCGGATTTTCTGCACCCGGCCGTCCATCATGTCGCTGGGCGCGATGATATCGGCGCCCGCTCGGGCCATGCTGCCAGCGATCTTGCTCAAGATTTCGAGGGTGGAGTCATTCTCGATCAGGCTCCTCTCACCGGCTTCTTGGATTAAACCGCAATGCCCGTGATCCGTATAATCGCAAAGGCAAACGTCCGCGATCAGGAGTAGCTCGGGAATTTCCTTTTTGATCGCGGTCAAGGCCTGTTGGACCACCCCGTCTTCGCGGGATCCCCAGGAAGCGACGGCGTCCTTGCCCTCGGGGATACCGAAGAGCAGCACCGACTTCACGCCGGCCTTGGCGATGGCTTCGCATTCGCGCAAGGCCTCGTCGGGCGAGAGTTGGGCAATCCCCGGCATCGTCGCGATGGCCCGACGCTCCTTCTTCCCAGGACGCACAAAAATCGGCATCACCAGGTTGTCGGGATGAACCCGGATTTCGCGGACCAAGTCCCGGATGGCGGGATTTTCGCGCAATCGGCGGGGGCGGACGGTGGGGAAATGTGCCATAAAAGCCTCTTGACTTGTAACTGCATGGTTACTATTCGCGGCGTTTCGTGAAAATACCTGCTTTTACATGGAAATACGCAACAATATCCAGCAGCGATCGAGAAAATTATCGTAGAAAATTTACGTTAATTTCAATGAATTTGAAAAGGATTTCGCAGCGTCACGCGGAATCCTAAAAAGAGGATATCCTCCGGGTAAGGCCTTGCGCCATTTCGAGGGTCCTCGTTTTTGAGGGAAACATGTCGAGTCCATCCAGCCACCGCACCCTTCCGGGACTTCCGTCTTCGTCCTTTGGCCTGTCACCCCGGCAACCCGCCACCGACGCGGCCTTTTCACCGCAAAGCCTGATCAGCCAAATCCAAGGCCATTTTTCCAGTACTTTAAGCCCCGAAGTCCGCCAAGAATTGGCCGGCCTGGCCCATGAAAGCGACCAAGCATTGTTTTTTGAAGGCCTGCTGTCCCTGGGGACCCGCGAAGAACAGGCCGATCATCTGGAATTTGCCGGTGCGATCTATTCGGCGATCGCTGGAGAAAACCCTCAAGGTGGAACACCGATTCAACAGCGCGCCAGGCAACGCTTGGATGCCATCGTGGGACGCGGCGCCATCGGCAATCGCGCCGAGTTCTTGCTGCGCCGCTTCAGCCGCGAAGTCGCCAGTCCCTCGATGCTGGTCGGCATGGCCGGCGCCCAAGCCGTCTTCGGCCTCACTCGCATGGCCCTGCTCTCCCGTTTGGCGGCCTCGCCCACCGCGACCTTTCTGACTCGCGGCGTCGGGGCCAGGACCTTGGCTTCCGTCGGAGCCTTCGCTCTCGAAGCCCCCAGCTTCGTCGCCTTCACTCGAGGCGCCAACGCCGCCATGGGGCAACAACAAGACTGGAGCCTCTCCGCCCTCGGCCGCGAAGTCGCCAGCAGCTATCTCACGCTCGGTTCGCTCAAGGCCATGGGAGCCTTGTCCACCGGGGCCTTCAACCGCATCCACGGCATCAACCCGCTCACCGGACAGGCCACGCGTTTGACCGGCCTCAGCGCCGCTTCTCAGCGCTTGCTGCCGCAAGTCGGAATGTTCGCGGGCATCGTCGCGGGACACCAGCTCGAAACTCGCTTGGGCCTCCGCGATCACGTCGACGGCGCCACCACCATGGTCGACTCGCTCTCCATGCTCTTGCAGTTCAACGTCGGTGGACGCCTCATGGGCCACGCCTTCGGTCCCCGCTTCGAGGCCTTCAACCGCGAAATCCACCTGCGCAGCGAAGGCATCGGGCATGGCCTTCCTTCCGAAGGATCCGCCACAAGCCACGGTTTAGACTCTTTGTTCCAGCCCGCCTTGGCGACCGCGGGCGCACCGGCGGAAAATCTTCCCAGCCATGAAGCCCCGGAATCCTTGGTGCCCGACCACATATTCATGTCGGTGCATAACGGCGAGGGGAACGGAAACGGAAACGGAAATGGCAATGGAAACGGAAACGGCAACGGGAACAGCCTTCCTCCCCCCATCAGCGGTCCCGGTTCAGTCCCACCGGGCAAACGCAGCAACCTCCTCGCCGGACTCCTACGGAACGTTCAGGCCATCGGAGCGAAATTAAATCTCAACGCCACCCTGGACCTCGACGCCCCCTTGCCGCGCATCCCCACAGTACCTACGGCCGCGCCGGTGCGTTCGGTGCGCGAGGGAATGCAGCGAGCCCAAGGCTTGGGACAGGGAAGACGCGCCGTGGCTTTCCTACGCTGGGGCGCCCAGCAATTGCGGGCCACGCCGGAAACCCAAGGAAAATTCCTCGACCTCATGCAGCAGGTCTTCGCCTTTCAAGGGCGCCAACGGGAGGCCCTCGACCCGGTGCTCCGCGGCCTTCCTGAAATTAATTTCGCCGAATTGAACGAACGCTCCGCCGAATACGACGCCGCCTTGAGTCACTTGGCGCCGGGTTCGGGCCGGCATTTCGGCGAAGCGCTATTGAACCGCGAACTCACTCGGGGTTGGCAAAGCGCGGACATCGTCCGCTCCCTCACCGACACCCAGTTGCGCGAGATGGGAATCGAGCCGGAAGCGCGGCACGCGGTGGCCCGCAACGCCCATGCCTTCGAACGCTCCGAAATCTTGCAAATTCTCGATCACCCCCTGCTGCGTGACCTGCCCGAAACCGCGACTCTACGCCAAGCCGCCGAAAAATTTCACGATGGGCTGGATCGCATCCGTGAGAATTTGGTGACCGTGAAGCGGGAGGTCTCGCAATTGCGCCATGAGATCGCGGACACCGAAGACATCGAACTGCGGCAAAATCACGAAAGGCGCATCAAAGAGCTCGGGCAAAGCATCAATATGCCCTATGCGCGAGGGATGCTCACCTTCAACGGCGCCATGAAAAAATTCATGGCCGACGACTTCCGAGCCCGAGTCTTCTTGATCGAGACCTCGCAACGCAGCGGTCTGGTCCGCGGGCTTCAGGAAGCAGATACCGGTGTTTTGACGCGTCACGTCCGCGAGAATCTCTCCCGACTGAGCGTGGAAGATAGAACCCGGGCCGAGACCTTCCTTGGCGCCGCGGAGCAAATGTCGGTGGTCTCTCAGCGCTCCGGCCTAAGACGCTCCTTCTATTCGGCCCTTCGGGTCTTCGGGCTGGACCCGACGCCTCCACTCGAGATTCGCGGCCGCTACGACCGGGCCCTGCTCGATCTCATCCGGAACACCCCGCATAATTTCTGGGATTTCGGCCCAGTTGAAATTCGCACCTTGGAAAGGGCCGGCCAGGCGCAAACGAACTACTACC
>JAIOPF010000289.1 GCA_021414045.1 Deltaproteobacteria bacterium
GCGGATTCGCCGATTACGATGGCGGAATTCATGCGGTTGCGCAAAGAACACGGATTGAAGGGTGCATGGAACCATGTGAGAGAGATTCTCTCCGGGACGCATTATTTTTGGCAGATTCGAGTGGAAGGCCGCGGCAAAGTGCGAAGGTACCTTTTGGATGATCCAATCACCGATCCTAAAAATCCGAAAAGCAATCGCGATCCCGAGGGGGATCCGATTTTACCTGAACAGCCGATCAGTAGTATTTCCGCGGATGCGGCCCAAAAGTATATTGATTGGAGATCGCAGCGGGACGGAAGAAATTATCGATTGGCCCATCCAGACGAAGCAGAAAAGGTCGCCAGAGGCTCTCTTCCCTTTACCTACCCATGGGGCTATGATTTCGATCCTAATTTTCTAGCTTCTCGGCTCGTTCATCAAGGCCTCGAAGATTGTTTTCCGCATCCGGTTGGCCAACATCCGTTAGGGCCATCCATGTATCGTGACGCTTCTTTGTATGGTTCCCTCGACGTGTTAGGAAATATCCGAGAATTTGTGGCGGCTCCCGGCCTGCCTACATTGATTGGATTGTTTGGAGGTTCGATAAGGGTGCCCTACGGACCTTTTTACCTGCCTTCTGCTCGAGTTTATCAAACGAGAGGAGCCGCAGAGGACGGTATAGGGTCTTTTCGTTTGGTTGAGGACTTAGTCCCCCCTGGAAATGACGAGTCATTATAAAATATTGCATGGTGAATGATAAAAATTTGGGGGTCTTGTCCCCAAATATTTATTATTTTGAGGGGCTGATTCCTTCACCTGAGTCAAAATAGTGACACTGTCTAGTCATTTGTAATTATTAAATAAATTGAAATTTCTTTCGATTTCGATGAATGAGGGTCCTCATTATCGAGAAATTAAGCGGGTCCGCGCAAGAGAGAATATTTTGGGAAACCTGCTTAAGTATTTGATTTTATTATATTATTTATATTTCTGGAGTTCTTGGTACGACTATTGCTTCGAATTAAGGCGGCACAAGGAGGATTTCATGTTTAAAAAAATTAGTTTCTTAGCGCCGGTCCTTTTTCTCGGATTGCTTTTGGGTCGTTCGGCTCAGGCGGGTGGTGGCATCAATATGGTGACGGGTGGTGGCGATGTTGCCGAGCAATTTCAAACAAACATTAAAGACGGAACTGTTGAATGGCAGGGGCCAGATGTGACGGTACGGGTGGTCAATGACGTAGTTTATGTCATTAAAGACGGTGCAACGATCAAGCTCACCAATACCGAAGTTGAAGTCTCTGGAAACGAGGCGTTGCAAGTTCGCAAGGTTGAGCAGGTGATGGGAGGAGGCATAAATATGCTCAACGGTAGCGTTCAGCAGCCTTCCGGTGGAGTAGAGGTTCAAGGTGGCGGGATTGATATGAATCGGGCGACCGTGACCACGGTAACACCAGTCAAAGCAAACTTGAATCAAGGTTTTGCCACCAAAATTTTTAGCAAAATCGGCCTGAATTAACCGTCTTTTAAATGGAATTCTCAAGGCCCCTGCGGGGGCCTTTTTTTATTCCTAAATCCTCATTGCGGTCGCGGGCGACATTCTTTAAATACCTCCTATGTTCTTCGCGAAGCGGCGCCGGGAAAGAAGTCTTCTCGAGATCTTTCGAACTTACTCGAAGGAACTCAGCTCCATCCTCGACCTGAAAGACCTGCTGAAGAATTTGCTGCGCACCTTGACGGAAATCGCCGAAGTCCGCAGCGGCAACATCTTGCTGCACGAGGCCGCGATCAAGGCCTTCGTCGTGCGCGAGAGCCTCGGCGGCGAGCCGCTGATCCTGCAGTTCGCCGCCCACGATCCTCTCATCCAATATCTGGCCCGTTCCCTGAAACCGATGACCAAGCATCAGCTGTTGGCCGACAAGCGCCTCATCGACGTCAAGGAGTCCGGCATTCATTTCATGACGGGGGTCAATGCCGAGGCCGTGTTTCCGATGACGGCCGAGAATAAATTCATCGGCCTCTTCGCCCTGGGCTGCCGGCGGGACGGGGAGGCTTATTCCGAGGAGACCTTGGATCTCCTGAGCGTCTTGATCACCATGGCCTCGATTTCCGTCGACAATGCGACTTTGTTCGAGTCGGTGGCGAAGCAGAACGTCCGTTTGTCCGAAATGGCCAAACTCAAGACGCAATTCGTGAGCACGGTCTCGCATGAGCTGAGCACTCCCCTCAACGGCATCTTGGGCTTGACCGAGGTCTTGCTCGATCCCGAGCAAAACGAGAACTTCAAGGACGACCAGCGGCGCTACATCGAGATGATCCACTCGGCCGGGAAAGAGCTGTCCGAGGTGGTTCATCACATCATCCAGCTGACGCGCTTCCAGAGTAAGAACGAACAGACCGACGTGAAAAAAATCGATTTGAGCAAGATTTTGCAGGGAATCGCCGCCCAGCTCGAGGATAGCCTTAGAGAGAAGAACGTCGAAATGCGTTTCGAGCTGGATGAATTATCGACGGTTTACGGCGACGAAGGCCAGATACGGGAAGTTTTTTCCTGTTTGATGGAAAACGCGGTGAAGTTTTCGCGGCCGGACGCTCCCAATTTGATCGGCGTGCTGACAGCTCGCCATGGCGACATGCTCAAGGTCTGCGTCTATGATCACGGGATCGGCATCGGGGATAGGGATCAAGACCTGATCTTCGAGGACTTCCGCCAGGCGGATGGGGATTTGACTCGATCTTACGGCGGCACCGGCTTGGGTTTGGCCATCGCCAAGAAGATCGTGGAACGGCATGGCGGCAGGATTTGGGTGGAATCCAAAAAGGGGGAAGGGTCCCAGTTTTTCTTCACCTTGCCCCTTAAGCCCGCGATGGTCGATGCGCGGGAAGTCGATACCCATCGAGAATGAAAAAGCCCTCATTTTTCAGACCTTAAGAGCTCATGTCGCGTACAAAACCGGCTTCAAGGTGGGGGAGCGTTTCGCTCTCAATGTTATTCCTTGATTCTCGGCAATTTTTTGTAGATGGATGGGCGGCGTGTTTCGGCTCAAGCTCAGAAAATTCTTCGTTCTTTCCTGGCTTTCCGTCGTCGGCTTGTCGCTGACTTCGGGATGGGTCCACGCGCAAAAATCCGAAATATCTGTCCAGAAAAAATCCGCGGAATCCCTCCCTTCGATTTCCGAAGACATGGTCATGCCGGAATCGATGCCTTCCATGCCCGGTGGTTTCACAGGAGAGGAAAAGGCCTCCGCCTTGTTGCCTCCGGCCGAAGCGACTTTGACGGAGGGCCCCAGGCTCGGCCTGTCCGATTGCGTGCAGATGGCGCTGATGAACAACCGCGAAGTGCGGGCAAAGGACTATGATATTCAGATCGCCGAAAAT
>JAIOPF010000290.1 GCA_021414045.1 Deltaproteobacteria bacterium
AGTCATTCTCTACGAGATCGCCACCGCGCAGCATCCTTTTGGGAAATTTGTTCCTGGAGACGAAGCGAGTGGCCAGCCGAAATTGGTTCCGGTGCGGCATGATCGTCGTCCCGACGGGATGCCGGAACTCAATATGCGGTCGGCCTTGACCTACGGAAAGGAAACCTCGGCCGAGCCCCCGAGGTTCAGCGACCTTCTGGTCGGAGAGCAGCCTCCTTATCTTTCCGAGTTGGAGGGGATCGCGCATCGGGCCATGCATCCGGATCCCGCGCAGCGCCTGCAAAGCGCCTCGGAGCTTCGCGAAGCCGTCTTGATGTCACGCGCTAGGGCCGAACGGGAAAGATTGGGCGTTTTGCGTCGGCAAATGCGGGAGTCCACGGAGTTGACCAAGGCCTCATGGCGGCAATTCAACGTCGCTTCCAAGATCGATCCCGCCCAATGGACCAGCATGCATCAACTGATAGGTAGGCTTCGGGAAATGCGCGAATCCTGGCATCAAGGCGTCGAGGAACTCGTCATTCGACTGAAGGAAGTGACCAAGTACGAGAACATCCCGGCCGCGCGGCGAATGATCGCTGAAATCAGTTGGGAACGCCTGATCGACGGAGGCGACCGCATGGCGGAGGCGGTGCGTCAGTCCTTGATTCGACGAATACGTGAAAATGACGTGCCGGTTCGGGAAGAGGGCACTCTGACTTTCGGCGGATTGTTGGATGGAGAGGCTGGGATAGCCTTGAGTTTCCGTGATCTCGAAGCTCGGGCAGGGATATCGCGGGAAGCCTCGTCCACCGCGCAGGCTAGGATTTATTCGCTGAATCGGGAACGCGACGCCGAAGGCCATGAAATGGGAAGTTATCGGAGGGGAGAGTTGGTCCAGGAGGGCCGATGGTCCGACCTTCAGGGAAATTTGCGCTTGTCCGCGGGTTATTACGTCATGGAGCTGGAGGTTCCGGGGTATCATTCAGATCCCGTCCCTTTGCACGTGCGTCCTCAGGCGGTTTATAATTATTTAGTCGATGGCCAATCGATGATCGTTCCCGTTGAGTTGGTCCGCGAGGGACGCTTGAATTCCGGGCTCACCTTGGTTCAAGGCGGGCGCTCGACCACGGGATATGATTTCTACCAGGATGGGATTCCCTCCAACGTCTATAGCTTTCCCACCCATGAGATCGAATTGCCCACCTTCGCGATTTCACGAAAGCCCGTGACGGTGGGGGATTACCAAGAGTTCATCGAGTCGATGTTGGCCGAAGGGCGCATCGACGAAGTTAGGACCTATTTGCCTCGCAAGAATACGCCTCCGCAGAGGATCTCCCGCGATTTGTTCCGGGATACCTGGCGGGTCTATCGAGAGGAGGGGCTCCGAGCGGCCTTCGAGCATTTTTTGAATCGCCAACGCGGTTACAGTTATTATTGGAAGGTGAGGCCCCAAGGCTTTGGTCCCTGGAAGCAGTATCGTTTGACCGATCCTTCTTCCCACGCTGATCCGAACGGGGATCCAATTTTAGAAAGTCAGCCCATCAGCGCCATCACTTACCATGCGGCGGAAGCCTACGCCGCGTGGCGCTCGGAACGTGAGGGAAGGGTGTATGACTTGCCGACCGCCGAAGAGAAGGAAAAGGTCGACCGTAATTCCTTTCCTTGGAATTTCCCTTGGGGATATGACTTCGCGCCCTTTCACTTGATCTCTCGGCTCGCCTTTTCGGGTGAATTGAAGGCGACGACTTATCCCCAACCCGTCGGGAAGCACTTGATGGACCAAAGGTATTATCGAGATCAGACCCTCTACGGAACCGTCGATAATCTGGGGAATGTACGGGAATTCACATCGTCCCAAGGAGAGCCCGAATACGTGGTCTTGTCGGGGGGGTCGGTGCGAGTTCCTTATGGTCCTTTCTATTATCCGGCTTCTCGAAATTATGCCCACCGCCGTAATGCCGTCGATGATTCGGTGGGAGCCTTCCGCTTAGTGCTGCGTTTTGGGCGCCCGCGTCCGCAGGATCATAGCGCGGAACCTCCTCCAGTTCAGGAGTAGGTTTTTTTTACCCCACTCTGTCAGTTCAATGACTCCGAGAAGGACTGTGGATAACTCTTGAAGATCTAAAGGACTTTAAGGGCGCCTGTACAGAACCTATGGAATCTATTATCATTTTTTCGATTCCCAGATTGAATCAAATAATTAACTAAAAATTTAACTAAATCAACCTAACTTATTGAAGTAAATGCATAATTTATTTTAATTACAGGGTTGGCATCCTCATTGCTTTGTTCCTCCTTTGGGTAAGTTAGGAAATAAAGGGAGGTAAAAGATGAGGAAGGTTTTGTATTGCCTTGTATTATCGGCAATTTTTATATCGGCACCACTGGCGGTACCAGCTCAAACCATTAAAACCACTTCGGCGACTCAAAAAATCACCTACTCGATTTTTTCTCAAGTCCTAGCGCCGGCGACGAAGGCCTCTCAGGTCAGTGGACAGGATCCCCAAATGTATCAGGGGCAAGATCCCCAGATGCTCCAGGGGCAGGACCCTCAAATGCTTCAAGGACAAGACCCCCAAATGAGGCCGGTCAACCCTGGTAGTATTTATATGGGGCAGGATCCCCAAATGATTCGGTTCAGGTAACGTTGATCATTTCTCTATGTCTCTTTCTCCAGGAGAAGGGCCCCATGTTGGGGCCCTTTTCATTGGGGCCTTTCCCTAGCAACTTCGAGGATTTCCTTCCGATAAGCTCGCCAAACAACGCATATTTTTGTATTGGCTAGCTCTCATGGGCGAGACAAATTTTTATACCTCTCTTTTGGGTTCTCCCCTTACCGGCGGTCGTCCGCAAGGCTCTTCGACGTCGACGCCATCCTCGCACATTTCCTCTTCCTTGGTTTTAGCGGAATTGTTCGATTCCTTATTGTCGGGTGACGGCCATCGGCAGACGATTTTCAGTGCTGGGGTCCGAGAGCAAGACGGGAGCCTAAGGCGGGCCTACGATAGGGCCGGCGAAAGCCAGCGTGGCGCCTTGAGTCGATTATTGCCCTCGGAAACCTTGCAAGAGTTGCTGGCCTTGTCGACCGAGACGGATGCCGGGATGTTTTTCGAGGGATTGACGTCGTTGGGGATACGGTTGAATCAGAATCATCGTTCCGATTTGGCGATGGCGATCTTGGCGAGCGTCCAGCAAACGCTGGGACAGGACTTTCCGGGACGTCCGGCGAATCACGCCGCATTGGGCGCGCGTGCGGGCCGGGAGCTGGACGCGATTTTGGGCAGGGGCGCGATCGGGGCTCGAGTCGAGCATTTGGGCCGGGGGCTGGCGCAAGAGGCCTCCAATCCGGTGATGCTGGCGAGCATGGGCGTGGCGGGCTTTGCCTTTAGCACGGTTCGCATGGGGATGCTGTCGCGTCTCTTGGCTTCCTCGAGCGAGGGATTTTTCTTTAGAGGATTCGGCGCGAGGGCCTTGGCCTCCACGGTGGGTTTCGTGGCGGAAGTGCCGGCCTTCGTGTTTTCGGGCCGGGGTCTCAATGAAGCTTTGGGAGTGCATCAAGATTGGAGCTTGAACGCGGTGGGCCACGAGCTGGCGACCGCTGGGATCACGCTGTCGACGTTGAAGCTGTCGGGAGCGGGGGCGCGCAGCGTCTTGGGTCGGATGGAAGGCAACAGCGCTTTCGAGCGGATGTCTCGCGCGGCGCTTCCTCAGTTCGCGATGCTGGGCGGCGTGATGGCGGGGCATCGTCTCGAAGAGACGGTGGGACTGAGGCGCCACGTCGACGGTGCGACGACCTTCGTGGACAGCTTGAGCACGCTCTTGCAGTTCCATGTGTCGGGACGCCTGCTGAATCACGCGATGGGAGCGGATTACGCGCGCTTCCAGCAGGAATTGGAATATCGCAGCGAAGTGATGGGGCGAATGCCGCGAGCCCAGCCGCCTAGCGGGGATCGTCCTCCGATCGCCGAGTTATTGCAGGGGATGTTTTCGTTGCACCGTCCCGTCGCCGCCGGTGTCGGAACCGTCGAAGGGCGAGAGGGCGGTGAGCTCCGCCTTCCCCATGTTTTCATGATGGAGAATGACGGCGATGGCAAAGGGGGAAGAGATTCTAATCCGCCCTCCGGCGGTTTAGCGCCAACTTTAATCAGGCCACTTGCCCCCCGTCCTCTAACAGAAGCGGAAACAGCGGAACTTGGGCGTGCGGATACGATCATGCGTCAAGTGGACATAACGCCGGCAGCTCGTCCCACTGCCGAAGGCACGGAAGTCGAAGCGGAGGTAGATGGACAGGAAACAGGCGTTTATCAAGGGGGAGCGGTCCTCAAGGCTCCAGCCGTTCCTCGCTTGGGCCATCCTGAAACGCAAATCGAGGTTTCTCCGGGAAATGCCAACGAGACAGGGGTTTATGACCCCCAGTTGCTTCGCGAACAAATGCTCGCGGCTCAGGCGGCTCCCATCGATCCCTTTAATTTGGTACCGGGAACTCCCGTTGGGCCTAAAGGAAGATATTCGGTGTTGCGGAGGTTGGGTGGCGGTGGAATGGGGGATGTCTGGGAAGTGACCGACACTCGATTGGGACGTCCCGCCGTGATTAAGGTTCCAAAAGCGGGTCTTTTCACCCCGGATGATTTGCGTCGCTTCGATAGGGAAATCTCCATTGGAGCGAACTTGAACGATCGTTTCGTTGTTTCCGTTTACGACGTTATTGAGCTCACCCCCACTTTACGCGTTCCTGTCATGAAATATGTCCCGGGGCGCGATTTGCATACGATTCGCTACTACCTCGACGTTGAGAATCCTGAAATGAGGGCGAGTTTTCCGGCCGAGGCCAGGCTCGATATTTTTGCTAAAATTTGCGAAGCGCTCGATTCCATTCACGAAGACGGGATCGTCCATCGGGACCTCAAGCCGGCAAATATCCGCGTTACGGATGGCGATGTCCTGTTGATGGATTTCGGGCTAGCCAAACGTGGGGGGAACGGCAACGGTTCCGTTGGCGCTTCTGGCGATGAAAATGGAAGCCATGATTCCGATGCTCCCAAAAGCCGATTGAGCATACCCGTCAGGGATCTGCAGTCCGCGAATATCACTCAGTCAGGGGTTTTTCAGGGGACGCCAGGATATATCGCTCCTGAAACCGTTTTCACCAATCCCATTGTCAATTTTCGTTCGCCGGATATTTTTGCCATGGGAGTCATTCTTTACGAATGGATGACGGGTAACCATCCTTTCGCAACCTATCGGGATGGCGATCCTGCTTTAGGCGAAACAGCTCGCGTCCCCGAGAGGGACGGCAACGGAATGACGGTTGTCAACATCAACAACGCAATCCTCTGGGCCGAACCTAGCTTGGCGGCAAAAATAGTTCCGCCGACATTTCGAGAAGTTACGGGCTCCGCTGAGCCGGAGTTTTACTATAACCTGGAGGAGGTTGCTCGACGGGCCTTTCATCCAGATCCAGGTCAACGTTACCAGACAGCCGCGGAATTGCGGCAGGCGGCTCTCTTGGCGCGTTCTCGATCCCAGCGAACCCAGCTCGATCGGATTCGAACTGAAATGGCGGGTTTGGAGAAGTCTTTGCAAGAAACCTGGAGCAATTTTAGCGTCGGTACCCGGATCGATCCCATTCAGTGGGAAAACATGCAGCGGCCGATTCAGGAACTGCGTTACAAGCGGGCTCAATGGCGGCGCGGATACGACGACCTCGTCACTTCGGTGATTCAATTTACCAAGGGCGAGCCTTTGGTCGAGGCTCGTAAATTCATCGCGGAAGCGGCGTGGCAAAGACTGATCGAAGGCGGGGATCGTATGGAACAGGTTGTTCGCGAATCCTTGCGTAATCAGGTGCTGCAATATGACCTTGCGACAGCGGAGGATCCCCATGCCAGTATGAAGGCGGCTCTCAGGGGATCAGTAGCGCTCGAGTTGAGCATGATCGAGCCTGGATCCGGTGTCGCCGTTCAGGGTGGGCGGCTAAGGATTATTCCCATCGAAAGAGAGACCGATCGCAGCGGAAGAGAGCTCAATACATTTCGGTTGGGAGACCCTTTGATCGACGGCGACATCGATCCGATTCGCGATCAGATCAGCCTGCCCGCGGGAAATTTCGTTTTTGAATTCTCCCATCCCGAGTTTGAACCTATGCGTGTTCCGGTGAGAATCGGACTCCAAAACGTGCGAGAAGGAATTCTTCGGCAGTCTCCCTATCGTCTCGAGTTTCAATTTGTCCACCGTGACCCCAATCGATCGGAGATGGTCGTGGTTCATGGTGGCAAGGCGACATTGGGGCATGATTATTACCACGATGGCCCCCCGACGAATGTCTATGCCCCTCCCATGCGAGAAAAATTCATTCCGACATTCTTGATTTCGAGATCTCCCATCGTCATCGGCCCCCCCCTGCGAGACGCTCAAGGGCAAGCGTCTGGCAATGGATACCGGGCCTTTATCGAAAGTCTCCTCGAGGAGGGGAGATATCCGGAAGCATTACAGTACTTG
>JAIOPF010000311.1 GCA_021414045.1 Deltaproteobacteria bacterium
AAAACCTCCACCCGTCGCGAGATTCTTGCTCCCGGGATTGGAAGAACCGGGGCCATAAGGACCACCCGTACCCGGGTTGGGATAGCTCGGCGCGCTGGGGTACTCGGGGTACTCGCTGGAGCCACCAACTTCAGGCGCGTCAAAATCATAACTAGGATCCTCAAAATCCACGTAATCCTGGTCGTCTTGCCACTCTTGTTCGTGACGACGCGCTTCATCGCTGCGATTGGTGCCATTATTTTTTACGGTGCTCATGTCGGCGCTCCTAATTACGGGATAAACCCTAACTACCCTTTTATCGGACTCCGCCGGAGGGGGAGTTGCTTGCCGGAAGGCTTAATTTACGCATTCATTTTAACGAGTTTAAGGGGTCTCGGCTAGTCGCATCCACAGGATATTTAAATAATGCAGCGCGTCATTTCAGAAAGAGATGCTGTACCTGATCGATGGCTTGGAGAGTCCTTAAAAACCATACCTTCATCTGTCCGTAGATCAGGGGAAAACTGATGTAGGCCAGGGACATCCCCGCGAAACCCTTGATATTAAAGCCCATGTCAAAGACGTTGATCATGGGAGCCACCCGATTGGTCAATCCCAAGATCAGGTCGGCGATGAAAATGGCCACCAAGATGGGCGCCGCCAATTGGAGGCAGATCACCAAGGTGTCGGAAGTCAGCCGAATCATGAGCTCTAAAAGGGGGGTCAGCCCAGACTGAACCGGCGGCAGGCTCATCACGGGGATCATTTCATAGCTCTTCGCCAAGCCCTGAATGAAAAGCCGGTGCCCCCCGATGGTGATAAAAGTGACCAGGGCGGTCTGATAAAAGAAGACTCCGAAGAGCGAGGACTGGGACCCCAAGGCGGGGTTGAAAATACGCGCATTGGCCAGCTGCCGCTGGTTATCGATCATGTTTCCCGCCGACTGGATACCGTAGAACATGAAGACCAAGGGCATTCCGAGCAGGATCCCCACCAACATTTCTTTTAAGAAAAAGGCGAAAATCACCCCAGTGGAATCGGGGGTAGCCATCGTGGTGGAACTGGATACCGGAACGTAAAGGAACATCATCAAAGTAAAGGCCACGGTGATGCGAATCCGTCCGGGGACAGGCCGTCCGCCGAGAAAAGGCACAAACAAGGCCGTCACGAAAATCCGCGTGAAAATTAGACCGCCGATCAAAAGGTAGCGGAAGAGATCGGCATGGATCCCGATTTGGTCGAGAAAGGCCCTGGAAGAAGTGAAGCTAAACATCAGTGAATATAGGTCGGAAAGCCCTCTAGCAGAGTCTTCGCAAAGGCGATCATCTGCGCCATCAGCCAGGGACCGGTTAGGGCCAAGGTGAGAAAGACCCCCACGAGCTTAGGCACGAATGTCAGGGTCTGTTCTTGGATCTGCGTCGTTGCCTGAACGAGGCTGATCATCAAACCTACCGTCAAGGCCACCATGACGGCGGGCGCCGACAAAATAAGCGTTAGAAAGAGGCCCTGTTTACCGATGGCGAGAATGTAGCTTTCCATAGTTTAAGTGTATCCCAATATCAAACCGCGCGCGATCAAATACCAACCGTCGACCAAGACGAAAAGCAGGAGCTTGAAAGGCAAAGAAACGGTGATGGGCGACAGCTGAAACATGCCCAAAGCAAGCAGGATATTCGCCACGACCATGTCGATGACCAAGAATGGCAAGAAAATCACGAATCCGATTTGGAAAGCCTCGGAGAGCTCGCTGATCACGAAGGATGGGATGATGATCATGAAGTCGTCTTTTTGGACCAAATCACGATCCTCGGGCTTCCGCATCTTCCGAGCCAAGCTGTAGAACATCGTCCGGTCTTTATCGCTGGCGTTCTTCATGAGGAAGGCGCGCATCGGCTCCTTCCCCTTGTCGACGGCCTCTTGCAGCAAACCCACCGTCGCCGTGGAGAAGAGACCCTGGTTGCTGGTCGTCTGGATGACGTTGTTCGTCGCGCGATAAACGTCCGTACCGACGGGAATCATGATGTAGACGGTCAGGATCATCGCCAAGCCGGTGATGATTTGGTTGGGCGGAATCTGCTGAGTGCCCAAGGCGTTGCGGATCAAGGCCAGAACCACCGCGATCTTGACGAAGGAAGTGATCATCGTCAGGAGAATGGGGACAAGGGCCAAGGCCACCAAGGCGAACAGAATCAACAGGGGTTTGCTGACCGGTTGGTCGAACTTGCCCTGGGCCCAAAGGGATCCCGCTCCCAAGCAAAGGGTGAAATAGACGAACAAACCGGCGACCAGCGGTTTGCGGTGATTTTTCAGGAAGGCCTTAATCTTCATCATCATCTTCTGAATCCGATTGGTTTTGGAGCTCGGCAATCAATCCGACATAGTGTTCGCTGGCCCCCACCAACAACCGCCGCCCTTCCACCTGAAGCACGTAGAGGGATTTACGGTTATCCAAAGGGACGCGATCGACGATCTTCAAATCGGAGCGGGCCGAGGCCCCCCGATTGTAGGTCAGTTTGGGAATAATAAACCGAATGATCACGATGGCAAGTCCGATCACGAAGATCATCGCGAAGACCATCTTCAGGAAGAGCCAGGTAAAATCGAGGGAGGAAGGCCCGAACTCCGCAACCGGATCGGCGCTGATCAAAGGGCTGGGCGAAGGAGTCAAGGCATAAACCCGCAGGGGCAAGGCGCCCAATGCCGCGGTCCATGTCAAAATGAGGCGGAGAGATTTCATTCAAAGATTTTGATGATTCGAACGCCGAGCTTTCCGTCGATCTCGACGAGCTCGCCCTTGGCCATGAGTTTGCCGTTCGCGACCAGGTCGATGGCCTCGTTGGGAAAACGGTTGAGCTCGATGACCTGCCCTTTTTTAAGGGAAAGGATCTCCTTGATCGTGATGGTCTTCTTGCCCATGACGGCGACCAGTTGGACGGGGACGTCCGCGGTCAGACCAACGGCGCGACGATCGGCCTTGGCGGGCGGCGATCCCGGCGCCGGCGCTCCGCTGAAGGAAGGAGGAGCCCCTGGAGCGGAAGCCTCCTTTTTCGATGGCTTAAACGCGGGGGGGTTGGGATTGAAATCGAAAGGATCCCCGTCGCCGCCGGCGGCATCGGCGCCGCTCGTCCCTTCCGCGAAGGGATCAAGATCGGGATTGTAATCTTCCAATTCGATGTTGGGATCCGGATTCTTCGCCATCACTCGCCTCCAAAAAAATCTAATACCTTCACTACCATTTTCCCCTCGGTATCGATCACTTCGGCCAAAAGCCCCTCGCTGGGCATCTCGCCCACCCTCAGGATGGTTTTGCCGGTCAGGCCCTGAGGTCCCATTCCGGCCAGGGTGTCGTCAAAAAGGATCACGTCGCCATTTTCCAGCTGGTCCTTTTCCGAGGCCATCAGACTGACGCGACCGACCTCGGACCAGAGCAGGGTCTTAATGTGCGACACCCGGTCGAGATGCTCTTCGAGGATCTCGCCGCCCGAATCGCCCGTAAGGATATCTTCCCGCAAAAAGACGCCCTCGACAAGCGGGTGCGGAAGATAGACCCGAACAGAGCCGCCTAGATCTTCGAGGCCAAGGTAAAACTTCAGAACGCAGCCCCACTCTTCGGGGGCAACCACGTCCGAGAGCAGTTTCGCTTCATGCACGATGCGGGCGATGCGAAAAGCCACGGGACCCTGGAAGGAGGGCTCGTCCTTCAACTGAGAAACGGCCTTGGCGAGCAGGAACTCCAAGGCCCCTTCCTCGACCTGAGTCAAGGAGCGGGGCGACTCGACGGGGTTGCCGTTGCTGCCCAGGACCCTTTCGACCAAAAGCCGACAGAAAGCGGCGTCCAACTCCATGAAGGCGGACTGGCCGGAAGGCTGAATCTTGAGCAGAACCAATACCGTGGGATCCGGCGACGAGGCGAAAAAACCCGAGGCGCTGGCCTCTTCGAACCCGATGAATTTGATTTTGAGGGCAAGCCCCAAATCCCGGTCGAAGGCTTCTTTAAGGCCGGAAGCCAACTCCGAACCCTGGGCCAGCGCCGGATAAAACCGCAACAAACCCTCCACCGTCGCCAAATGGCGGCTGGAGAGCTTCGGAATTTTTGTGAAATCAAAAGGCCGAATCTGTGCCTGAGCCATAAATTCCTGCGTCACATGCGGGTGACGTGGATGGAACGAACGTCAACCCCTTTTTCCCCCAAGGCCAGCGCGATGTTCTCGCGCTCGTTCTTGAAGGTTTCCTCGACAGTGCGGTTGGGCACGAGAAACTCGACGCTGATCTCCTTGCCTTGGGCGCTGACCTTCAACTTGAGTCCGTTGAAGATCCTGTCGTGGAATTCGATCTGGATCTCCTTATTGAGATCCCCTTTATTGATAATAGTGACAGATTGGACGATCTGGTCAAGCAAAGCCTTGGGCATTTCGCGCGGGGCTTCGGCCGCCTCGGGAGGGGTGATGGTAGGCTGCTGAATCTTGGCGACATCCATCGGCACAGGAGCCGGCGCCGGATCGCGGCGTTTGAGGTCGGAAGCGAAGGCCTGGGCGTTGCCGGTTTCCTTCTGAAAACCCTTCTGCGAGCTTCCGCCCTCCCGCTTTCCGCTGGAGTCGGAGCTCGACCCCTGCTGTTCTCCGGAGGACTGCTTGGCCAGAACCCGCTCTTTCACTCCGGAAGCAGGCTCTTTGGTCTTTTTGCCGGCGTCGGATTTGTCGCTAGGTTTGGCGTCGTCTTCCTTGTCCTGATCGGAAGAGCGCTCATCCTCGCTGCTGGCTTCTTTCAATCGCGAATCGAATTTATTCTCGGGCGGCAGGAGATTCGCCGCGTCTTGGTCCGAAGAGGCGTTACGGAGCAAATCGTCGAAGCTGCTCTTGAGATTCTTGCTTTGGCCCAGGCCAGCCGCCTTCGAGCCTTGCTGGCCGGCGAGGTTCTGGGTTTGCTTGGTCTTCTTGAGGTCCGCGGCCAGCGCGGCGGCTCGGGCCTCTTCGCTGCCGCTGGGTCTTACGCTATCCGACATATCTTATCCTTCGGGAGCCGAAGCTTTACAGGCGCTTCAACCCCGCATTTTTCGGAGCTGGTGTCCGACGTTGCCGAGTTCGTTCATGAGCTTCATCTCTTCGTACTCCAGCTTCTGTTTCTGTTTCTTCTGCCAAAGCTCCTTGTGCTTCTCCATGATTTTAACCTCTTTGCAGGCGTCGATATAGTCCCGTTTCGCCTGGGCCACCCGCTCTTGAGCTTTCTCGATCGCGAACTTCTGGTCTTCGATTTCCTCGTCCTTCTTCGCCTCGTCCTCGACCAGGCGCTTGATGAAATTGAGGTGGCCATGGGAATCCGAAACGACGCTCTCCCCCATGCGCAGCATTTCGGACATTTCTTTGCGCGCGGTCTCGCGCTTGTCGATGATCTCCTGCTTTTCCTCTTCCAGCTTCTTGAGCTTTTCCTCCTCCTCCTTCAACGCGCGGAAAGCCTTGCCCAGTTCGATTTCGGAATTCCGCTTGTTCCGGATGCGCACATCGAGGAGCGGTTGAAGCCGGTATTTTTCCTTTTTTTTCGCCATGAGGTTTCAAGCGTCAGTTAAAAATATTCTTCAGCTCGTCGACCGAATCGGAGAAATGAATCTTGTCGTTGACGTGCTGCTTCAGGAAAAGGTTCACCTCTTCGATCTTTTCGATCGCGTAATCGACGTTGGGATCGGAGCCGGTCTCGTAGGCGCCGATCAAGATAAGGTCGCGCTCTTTCTCGTAGTTGGCGACCACCTCGCGCAATTTGCGGGCGGCCATCTCGTGGTCTTCGTCGACGATGGAGCTCATGACGCGGCTCACGCTCTCCGAGACGTCGATGGCCGGATAATGGCCCCGAGCCGCCAAAGAACGGGACAAAACGATGTGACCGTCGAGAATGGACCGCACTTCGTCGGCCACCGGTTCGGTCATGTCGTCGCCCTCGACCAAGATGGTATAAAAGGCGGTGATGGATCCGGTCGCGGAATTTCCAGTGCGTTCCAGCAGTTTGGGCAAGGTCGAAAAAACCGAGGGCGTGAAGCCCTGCCTCGCGGGAGGCTCGCCGATGGCGAGGCCGATCTCGCGGAGCGCGCGCGCGAAACGCGTCACGGAATCCATCATCATCATGACCCGCTTGCCTTGGTCGCGGAAATACTCGGCGATGGCGGTAGCGACGTAGGCCGCCTTCGAACGAACCAGCGAAGGTTGGTCGGAAGTCGAAACCACGACCACCGAACGCGCGAGACCTTCGGCGCCTAAATCCTTCTCCAGAAAATCGCGGAGTTCTCGACCGCGCTCGCCGACCAGGCAGACGACGTTGACGTCGGCGTCGCAGTTGCGCGCCAGCATCCCCATGGTGGTGGATTTACCGACGCCGGCGGCGGCAAAGATACCGACACGCTGCCCTTCACCGACGGTCAAGACCGAGTCGATGGCGCGGATGCCGACGGAAATCGGCTCGGTGATGCGCTTGCGGGTCATGGGATCCGGGGGCGGAGCCATGACGGGATACTCGGTATCGTATTGGAGGGGCCCATAGGTGTCGGAATCGATGGGATCTCCCAAGCCGTCCAAGACGCGGCCCAAGAGGCCGTCTCCGACACGGACCTTTAGGCATCCACCGGTGGGAATGACGTCGTTGCCCGGACCGATGCCCTCGAGATCGCCGAGCGGCATGAGCAAAACTTCTTTATCCTTGAAGCCGACGACCTCCGCTTTGATGGGAAGCGAACGGCTATTGAAGGTCTGGATGTAGCAAAGCTCGCCGACTCGAACTCCGGGAACCACGGCCTTGACGACCAATCCGGTCAATTCGGTGACCTTCCCTTTGATCCGGTAGGTGGAAAGCGAGGATACGGCCCGGTAATACTTATGCAGGTCGATGACCGGCAGTTCGAAACCGCCTCCGAGCGCATTTGCCATTTCCTCCGCAGCTTGCATAAAAATTCCTAAATTCAGGGCCCTATAAGCCCA
>JAIOPF010000312.1 GCA_021414045.1 Deltaproteobacteria bacterium
CGGTGACCGGTACGGGTTTGGCTAAAATTTTGCCACCACTTTCTCGTTTCAATCCATTCAACGAACGTAGTAAAATTCGTGATTCCGTTATCGATAAGCTAACCAACTTCTTCCAGCGGTTCTTTGGTATTTCGGGGAAAGAGTTCTAGTCTTGCCCCGTTTATCAGTTTCCTCTAAGGTCCATCCCATATGAAAAACCTCTCCATCGGCCTGATCGTCGCGATCATCCTGGCCGCTATCCTATTCATCCTCGTCTGGCCCTTCGGCACCGTCGGCGCCGGTGAGCGTGGTATCCAGCTCCGCTGGGGCGCTGTGACCGGAAAAGTGCTTAACGAAGGCCTTTATATCCGCATCCCGATTGCTGACCGCATCGAGATCATGGACGTAAAAATCCAGAAGGAAGAAGTCATTGCGACCGCCTCCTCCAAGGACTTGCAGACTGTCGAGAGCAAGGTCGCCTTGAACTATCACATCGACCCGGCCCGCGTAGCCAACATCTATCAAGAGATCGGCATCAACTATAATATTCGCTTGATCGACCCAGCCCTCCAGGAATCCGTTAAGTCGACAACGGCCAAATACACCGCAGAAGAATTGATCACACGCCGCGAGGAAGTCCGTGACGCCATCCGCGCCCATCTCGTTGAGAAGCTTCAGCCACGCGGTATCCTTATCGATGATTTCAACATCGTCGACTTCCAATTCTCCGCCTCCTTCAACCAAGCCATCGAACTCAAAGTAACCGCCGAACAATCCGCCCTCGCCGCCAAGAACAAGCTTGAGCAGATTAAATTCGAGGCAGAACAGCAAGTCGCAGAAGCCCGCGGTAAAGCAGAAGCGCTCCGCATCGAGTCCGCCGCGCTCCAATCCAGCCCACAAATTCTCGAGCTCCGCGCTTTAGAAAAGTGGGACGGCAAACTCCCATCCGTCATGGGCTCCGGCGCCACCCCCTTCATCAACGTCGGCAGCGTCATCCGCTAATCCCAACCTCCCTCTCCTTACGAAGGAGAGGGACCGAGGGTGAGGTGTTCCCACCCCTCCGTGTCACCCTGCCAAGGGGGACAGATCTCACGAAGTGGGATCAGGGGGTCCGAAGGTTAGATAGTCTGCTAAACTACCCCCATGCCCCGCCGTACCCCTCTAACCGTCGTCGTAAACGACAAAATGCAAAAACGGTATCGGTATCAACTTGTTGAACCGGTTGGGAAAAATTTTGACCCGGAATTCAAGCCAAGTTTAACGCCGCAGCTCATGCTTGAGCTCGGCGTTTTTGGCGGGCGATACATGACAGACGGCAAGAAAGAATTTCCAAAAACATGGTTCACCAAAGCCAAGCTTTCTGAAACGCATGACAAGAATGTAAATTTCTTCCGCAAAGACGCTTCTCAACCGCTCTCCGTCTGGCGCAAGAAAGGCTGGATTAACGAGGAGCACGACCCCCGCGGCTGGTTCCAATGGTACTGCCGCTACTACATGGGGCGCAGGCTTCCGGAAGAAGATCAA
>JAIOPF010000313.1 GCA_021414045.1 Deltaproteobacteria bacterium
CCGCACCGACGCCCAAGGCGATCGAAAAATTCCGACGTCGACACGGATCGGAATGCACGAGGCCCATCGCCTCTTGGCGAATAGCGGAGCGTTATTCGCTGTGGATTGGGCCGAAGGTCAAGGTGGGCGCCTGGAGAAGCAGGCCGGGAGTTTCGACGAATTCATGGCGGACCTCCATCTGGCTTACGTCGCCGCCGGTCCCTCGCTGCGGGCGCATATTCGAAGTCTTCCCGAAGGTTCGCCGGCGCGCGAGGCCTGGGACTTGATCTATGGCGAGCTCCGTGATCGCATCTTCGGCGGCCTGGAATACGATTTTTCCAGCCTGCCCCCGGTACCGCCGAAACCGGGTTTGAAGTTGATTCCAGGAGGAAAACAGCCTCCGAAACCCCCGACGGCGATCGAGGTTCCCCAAGGTTTCTTGGATGCGCAGATCGGCCCGCACAATGCGATTCAGGAAAAGCACGCCAAGGGTTTGGCCGCCGGACGCGATCCCGGAGTCGGGCGTCACGAGCACAACGAGGATCGATTCGCCGTCGCGAAATTGAAGGCGGCGGATGGAAAGCCGATGACACGATTTTTCGCCATCGACGGGATGGGAGGCCATGAGGGCGGGGAATTCGCCGCCGTCTTCACGCAATATATCCTCGAGGCCGCCTTGCGGAATCCGCACATTTCTCTGGAGGCCGCCGTCAAGCTAGCGGACAAGAAAATGCTCCAGCATCCTGAGTTCAAGCGACTCAAGGGCGAGCCGGGAGCCGTTCTCGCCGGAGTTGAGGCGAAGCAAATATCCGATAGTCTCTACGAAGTTCGCTTGGTGGACGTGGGCGACTCCGAGGCCATGGTTTTTGAGGAGAATTTCCAGCTGCAAGGAGAGGCCTATACCACCAAGGAGCCCCGAAGCTCCAAAAAGCTGCCTCGAGGCCAGACCTTGATCACTCGCCTGGATCCCTTTGCCCACGTCGTCGATCAGGCCGTGGGTGGACATTACCGGGATGGCAAAAACGAGCTCGACGTCGGCGTGGAAGTGCACTACGCGCGCAAGGGTTCTATCGCGGTGGCGGGATCGGACGGGTTCACCGAAAACTTCGTGAGCAAGGACGAGATCGGGGAAGTGCTTCGCAACAGCGGGGCAAAAAATGCCGCTGAGATGGAATTGGCCTTGCGCAACGAAGCCTTGCTGCGCATGAATATATTCCAGGATTTCAGAGCATCGGGCCGGCTCGGCCAAGCAATCACTCATGCGGACTTTGTCAAAGCCTACGAGAAAGTATGGAAGCAAACGCCTCCCGCCGGAAAATGGCGTTATGAAGGGTTGATCCTACTCGAGAAGGGCAGAGTCGTGGATCCCAGCAAGGATCCGAAGCGTGACGGAACGGCCGCCTATTTTCGGGGAACCTTTAAGTTGGATAACATTTCTGTCGTTGTCCATGTTCTGGGCGAAGGGGAGTCCGGCTCCGGACAGCCCCTTGGAGTTCGAGTGGACTTCCGTCCCGCGCCCTTGCCGCCCTTGGTTGCCAATTCCGCCGCGCCCGCTCCGGCGATCCCAGCCCAGGGCGGAAAGCATTAAACCCAAGGACTCCCGCAACTTGTGTACAAGCCTGCCGAAACCCTAGGCACCACTTTTCGTTGCTTATCCTCCTCGATATCAGGTAGGGGCCTGCCAAGATTGAACCTTGGTGAGTCGCGCGAAGGTGTGGCGTAAGTATTTGTATTTGTTGGTTAATTAGGGGGCATTTTCATGACAGGTCTGCATCGTCCGGCAGGATTTTCGCCGGACAAGCAAGCCGAGAAGATCACCTTTGCGCCCGGCCCAAGGCCGGAGAGCACGGGCCCATTATTGTCTGAATGGTTGGGGGGCTTAGTCACCCCGAGGGCCGGACAGGGATTCTCCCTGCAAAAATTATCCGCAGCGGAAAATAAGGCCCTTGAAAAAAAATTGGGTCCTCAGGGACTTTTGGAAATCCTCGCCTTATCCGAAGAATCCGATCCTGAAATCTTCTATCAAACATGGTGGAATTTCGCACTGCGCCAGCAAGACGCAGGCAATCTTGAGGTGGCGGTTTCCGTCTACCAGCGGTTGGCACAGGGAGACTCTTCTCTGCGAGAGACCGCCCAACGCCAATGGGACGCCTTGGCCGGACGCGGTTCGGTAGGTGGGCGCCTGGAAGTTTTGCTAGGACAATTTTCCGAACAGGCCACCGATCCCGCCATGCTGGGGGGCATGTTGGTTGCTTCAACTGTTTTCCAAGGGACCCGATTGCTCGGTCTCTCCAGGCTCCTGTCGGCGCCTGAAGCGGGATGGTTGACCCGCGGCGCCGGCGCTCGCTTCCTGGCTTCTTCCATGGGTTTCGCCGCCGAGGTTCCGAGCTTCTTGCTTACGAGCAAGGGCCTCCATCAGGCCATGGGCAAATCGCAGGATTGGTCCTCGCGGGCCTTGCTGGGAGAGGGCTTCGGATTGGGTTTGAACCTATTATTCCTCAAGAGCTTCGGAGCTCTCGGTCGCCGGGGCGTCGAGACCTTGGGCACAGGGACCCTCCGAACGGCTCCCGGCCTAATCAAGCGGATTTCGGCCGACTTGTTTCCCCAGGCGGCCAGTTTCGCCGGAATTTATTTGGGGCATCGCGCCGAGATCGCATTGGGGCTTCGCCCCCACCTTGACGATGCCACCACCCTGACGGATTCCTTGACCTTCCTTTTGCAATTTCATGTTGGCGGCCAACTGAGCGGCGCGCTGCAGGGGCCTAAGTTCGCTCGGACCGTACGCGAGATGGAAATCCTGTCTGGAACGCTGGCGCCGCGCCCGAGAACGGCCGGGACGGGCGGCTTTGGTTCTTGGCGGTTTGGTTTCGAGGCTCCGAACTCCGTCGCCTCTTCACCCAATTTCGAATTCTTCAAAGAGGGTCCGAGTCCAGCCCCGACGCAACTAAAGCCGGCCTTCGAACCCCTTTTCATGTCGTCGTTCAGCAGTGGGGAATCCTCGGCCAAGGAATTTCTCGAGCGCCGTCTCCGGATGCTCCTGATGGAAAAACTCGAAGTTGGTTCCACGGCGGCTCCCGAATTGCAGGATAAGTTTCCCTCGAAGGTGGCGGAGATCGCGGAAAATTTCGCTCACACCCCCGACGTGGACGCGGAACGTTATTTTGGACTGATGCGAGACAGCCAATTGCAGGATATCGCCCATGAGGACGGAAGGGTGACAACCCGAGTTGAGCAGCTTTCGGTGGCGGCCAAGTATTTCCGCTACGTGAAGGAAATGAATACCTTTCGCCGCGCCATCGGATCTCTCTACGATCACCTTGTGCAAGAGGCCTTCGAGCGCGTCATTGCCGAAGGCGGCATCGCCGACTTCGATGCCTTGGTCCGCGTCGCCGGTGTGCATCGTCGTATCGAGGCGGTGGAGAAATTCCTGCAGGAAAGGCAATGGTCGGCGCGTTACCGCTTCTTCGATAAGCCCGGTCTGGCACCCGCCACTCCTTCCTCCCGACCTTCCGCTTGGCTGTCGAGGGCCCGGGACTGGTTCAGCCCCTTCCGAAGAGTGGAGACTTCCCAACAGGAACCCGTATGGCTGCCAAAGCTGAGTTCGCTGCCGCTTTCCGTGGAAAGCCGGAGAGCCATCGAACGCTACTTGCGTAGCTTCGACGACGGAGAAGCCGCCGCTCCCTTTCGAGACAAGGCGCACAATTACATTCTATGGAAGCCCAAGCAGGATGGCTCGCGGCGCGAGGCATTCACGGTCCAAGTCGCCATGGAGGGCCTCTCCGCTTACATGAGAACCTGGCAGGGTCACACCCGCTTCATCCGGGTATTGGAGGATGCGGTGGTTCCCTTGCTGCATTTCGACCGGATATTCAAAGTGCTGGCGACACGGGACTTGCCGCATAAGATCGCCGAAGTCGCCTCTTCGGAAGAGTTCCACTGGGGGCAGCTCGAGGGATTCCTGGAGCTTTCCCAAGAAGAAGAGGGTTACGATTCCACCGTCGCTAAGATCAACGGGACGGTATACACCGGATACCTCTATGACCGCGTCCTGGCGGAGAAGTTCGCCCGTTTCTACCAAAACGCCGGAATCTACATGCACGACGTCGAAATGAAGATTCGTCTGGGACGCTTTCATCACCGCGCCCAAGAATTGCTCGAAAGCAAGGTCACCCAAAAAATAAAGGCGTGGGTCGATGAAAAGGCCAAGGTAGGCTTTGCCGCCCCCGCCATGCAGGAGATCCAGGCCAAACGTCATTTCTTCCAGGGCCAAGTCAATTACGACAAGCCGGAAATTCTCTCCATGCTGCGATTGAATCCGACTCCGGTGGCCAAAAGGGCCATTGAGGCCATCGAGGGGGGAGAAGTCGACTTGCGGGTTTTTAGCAAGGATCAGCTGAGGAATTTGTGGCGTGGTTTGCCGCACGGCGAGCGCGACAAGGAGCCGCCGCAGGCGATTTTCGTCCCCGCCCACAAGAACCCGGGCCGTCGGCCTTTGATTGCGGTCACGGAATTGGATCCCAATCTCACCTTCGACCAAAAAATCCTCCGCGCGATTTCGTTGGCGGCCATCACTGTCCACGAATTCGAGCATTATCTCCACGCCGATTTGGACAACGTCATGATCTCGGAAATGCGTTCGTGGCTGGAAGAAACCTATTTTTTGATGCACCACGGGGAATTGGGCCCTTGGTATGAAATGCAGGAAACCGCTCCCTACGGGTTCGGGATTTATCTCCGCAATTTGGTCGACAAGGATTATCTCGAAGGGCCTCGCGACGTGGTGTTTCAGCCTTGATTCGTCCGCACAACTTGTTTTATCCCCGCACGATACT
The DNA here is from genome assembly GCA_021414045.1 of Deltaproteobacteria bacterium. Lineage (GTDB taxonomy): Bacteria > UBA10199 > UBA10199 > DSSB01 > DSSB01 > DSSB01. The sequence continues at coordinate 4,812 of JAIOPF010000313.1, forward strand.
TGATGAGCAAGGGCTCGGGGCTCGGAAGCACTCCTCCTGTTATCGCCGATTCTCCGGCGGGTTTCCCCGTTTAAAATCACATGAAGCTTGATTCATCTCGACTTCGGGACTTGGTCTCGGATCCCGCGGCCTCCGCGGAATTGGAGGCCATTTTCCAGGAAAACCAGGCGCCACTCCTGCTGCGGGAGCTGGGAGGTTTCGCGCGCCGGCAGGCCGAAGCGGGACGCGTCGAGGCCGCGGCGGGCATCGATGCTTGGATTGCCCGGTTGCCGCCAGAAACCGGAATCAATGCCGGTTCTATTGCCGCTATCGCGGCGGAGGCAAGGGCCGACCTGGATGCCTTGAGGGGACAAGGCCCTTTTGGCCGCCGGATGGAATTTTTGACGCGGCGTTTTTCCCGCGATGCCACGGATTATCGGACGATCCTTCCCATGATGCTCGGCGGGCTTGCCGGAACCTATGCCGGCACGCTGGTGCTGGGGAGGTTTTCCGCTGGAGTGCAAGTCGGGTTTGGCGGCGCGCTAAGGGCCAGAGCTTGGGCCGGAGCCGCCGCTCTTGCCGTCGAGGTTCCGATCTATTCGCTCTCAAGCCGGGCCTTGTCGGCATGGAGCGGGACTCCCCAAGCCTGGGATTCGCCTTCTCTGGCGGGCGATTTCTTTTCCTGTCTGCTCAACCTCGGCGCCATGAAATTGGGCGGGGCCTTGGGAGAAGAAGGGCGCGCGCTTTCGCGGGGTTTCGGTACGGTCGGCTCGACCCTGCCCATGCTCACGCAATTCTCGGCGTTGCTGGTCACCCACCGTTTGGAGGCGGCCTTGGGCCTTCGCCCGAAAGCCGACCTTGCCGCCGAGATGACGGATGGATTGGCGACGCTCTTGAGCTTGGAGGCGGGGGCCAGAGTCGGTCGTCGGATTTTGGGTCCCGGTTTTCGTGCCCTGCAAGCGAGATTGCAATTTCGGAATAAACTCTATCGCCAACGGCCTTTTTCAAGATTGCCGTTGAGCGGAAGTTATTTCCCCCCGAAAAAAGGAGATTCCAGTCTGGTCTTAGTCTTGCCTTTACTGGGGATGATGGGAACGTCTTGGCGGGAACCGAAGGCCGCGCTGGCGGTGGGCGCGGCCTGTTTCGGCATGGCCTTGTGGGATAGAATCTTGCGGCCGAGAAACGGGGACGGCCGTCTCGATGATCCCATCCATTTAGGTCCGGAAAGAAATCGAGGGCTATCCCACGGCAGGCGGGAGCCCATGTCCCTTTTGCAAATGGAGGAATCCGATTTGCGATTGGGAAATGAAATTCCCTTCATCAAGAAAACCGTCCTGGAAGATTATTGTCTCTTGGGAAACTGCACCGTCGGGAAGATCGGTGGTTACTGGTGGATTTTCCGCGAATTCGAGAGCCCCTTTTTCGGCAGATTGACCTTTTTGCCCGGCTCTCGGCCGGAGGTCGTGGCGAAGGTGGGAAACCTCTATCCGTTGGACTCGCAAGATCAATTTTTAATGGACGCCATGAGCTACGTCTGGGACCGGGAGAGAAGCGCGGATGCAGAACCGCGGCAAAGCCTCGATGTCCGAACCTTGAACCGCCACATCCTGCTGGGAGACCTGCGCGGGATTCGGCAGGCGGGAGTTTACTACCGGGACGATTTCGCCCGAAACCTTTCGATCCATTACCAGGCCATCCAAGTCAATCCCTACCCAGTTCATCCCACCTGGAATGCGCTGATCGATCCCCGCAACGGTCTCATCGCGGCTTTGGGAAGCGGGGCGGCTTCAGGCATGGAGGGGATGGTACGGGTCAAAATGCATTTCGACAGGCTGACTCCGGAACCGACCTACCAACCACGGATTAGGCGCTTGGAATTTTTCGAAGGGTGGCAACCGGAAGAACCCTTGAGAGGACAATTGGAAGGCTTGATAGGCTTGGAGGTGAGGCCTCTATTGTTGCATCCGATGGTTGTCTTGGATGCGAGGAGAAATGGCCTGCCGGAAATCCCACTGCCCGCCCAGGCCCCATTGAGGTAAAAAAAGACGCGAACCGCTACCCCAAAGGGAACGGTTCGCGTCTTGGGAAAGGGAATAAACCTTCGTTATTACTTCGCCGGTTCCGCGGGCTTTTCGGCCGGAGGCGCCTTCGGGGTTTCCTTGGCCGCGGCGGCATCAGTGGTCGTGGCCGGCTTCGCGGTGTGGTGTTTGCGCGCCGTGCGGTGATAGTTCCCGCCCTGCGGATCGCCGATTGCTAGGTCGCTACCGTTGGCGGCGGCGTGAGAAACGGCCACGTTGACCATGGGGAATAAGGCACTTAAAGCCAAAACCAGTGCTACTTTTTTCATGAGATCTCCTTTGTACCAGGGAATGTTGAAAAACCGCCGCAAAGATACAGGCTTCACCTATGATTGCAAGGCCGAAAATACTGCCTAATGACCGTTCGCCGCGTTGGGCTCTTCCTCCGACTTTTCGAACAACAACTTGAGGACACGGCGATTTTTGACCTCGAGGGCCGAAATTCGGTAGGGTGGAAGGCGAATCGTGTCGCCCTCCCGGGCCAGCCGTCCTAAATGGTTGATGAAAAATCCCCCCACCGACACCGAGTTGTCGTCTTCCAAGGAAAGATCGAGGACCTGCTCGATGTCGCGCAAGGTCGCCGTGCCGTCGACGAGGTAGGAATTTTCGCTGCGCTTGCTCACCTTCGGGAGCTCTTGGTCGAATTCGTCCTGAATCTCGCCGACCAATTCCTCGATGACGTCCTCGAGCGAGACCAGTCCCGCAGAAGTTCCGAATTCGTTGATGACGATGGCCATGTGGATCTTCTTCGTCTGGAATTCGCGCAGCAATTGGTCGCTGGTGACGGATTCGGGAACGTAGAGGATGGGGCGCTTGAGGTCGTAGAGATTGATGAGGTTGTCGCTGTCTTCCAGGGCCCAGATCACGTCCTTGATGTTGATGAGCCCGATCACGTGGTCGAGGTCGCCGTCGCAGAGCGGGAATCGCGTGTGCCCGGATTCCTTGGCGATGCGCAGGTTTTCTTCCGAGGAATGGCTTAGCTGCAGGTAGACGATGTCTTGGCGCGGCACCATGACCTGGCGCGCGGTGCGATGCGTGAATTCGAAGATGTTCTCCAAAAGGGAAGCCTTGCGCGGCGAGAGAGAGCCTTCCTCGTAGGAGTCTTCCACGATCAGGCGGATTTCGTCCTCGGTATGGGTTTCCTCGCCGGGCTTCATCTCGAAGCCGAGCAAGCGCACGATGGCGTTGGTGGTGTTGTTGAGGAACCAGAGAAAGGGAAAGAAAACCCAATAGAAAAACCGCATCGGCACCGCGACGAAAAGCAGGACCTTTTCGGCGGTCTGGATCGCCATCTGTTTGGGAACCAACTCGCCCACCACCAGATGCAACACGGTGATGACGGTGAAGGCCGTCGTGAAGGCGATGCCGTGAATGGTGCCTTCGCTGAGCGCGAAATTTCGGAGCAGGGGTTCGATGAGGGAGGCAAAAGCCGGTTCGCCGACCCAACCTAGGCCCAAGCTCGCCAGGGTGATGCCGAGCTGGGTCGCGGAAAGATAGGCGTTGAGGTTCAGGACGATGGAATAGGCCCAACGCGCCAGGAAATTTCCGCTGTCTTGCAGCGTCTCGAGCCGGGTGGTGCGAACCTTGACCATGGCGAACTCGGCGGCCACAAAAAAGCCGTTGAGTAGGACCAAGAGCAAGGCGATCGTCAGGTACCAGGGGGAAATCTCGTGGGGGGAAAGGGACGAATTAGACATAAATTCCGAAGTCACCATTATATAGCTTAGGGTCCTCGGGCAACCCAGCGATTTTTCCACTCCTGAATGAAATTAATAATGATAAGAGAATTCAATAAGTTGCGCTCTCATTTTCAAAAAAGCCGAGACAGCCGGTCAAATAAACCTAGACACTCTTACGTGGGCTCCTCTACGATGAAGGTCATGGCGAGGCTTCGCGTAAAATCTTGCATGTTCTTGGTGGCGTTCTTCGCGGCCTTCCTGGCTCTTGGTCTTCCGAGCCTGCTTCCTCTTTGTTCGGGGGCGGCTCGCGGCGCGATGCTTCGCCATCCCTGCTGCGCCGGCAAAACGACCTGCG
>JAIOPF010000296.1 GCA_021414045.1 Deltaproteobacteria bacterium
CTGATGCTTGAGCTCGGCATCCTCGATAATGCGGCCCTGTTTCAGGTCGATCAAAAACATTTTACCCGGCTGGAGACGTCCTTTGAGCAGGACGTTCTCGGGCGGCACGTCGATGACGCCGACTTCCGAGGCCATGATGACCAAGTCGTCCTTGGTCACGTAATAACGGCTGGGCCGAAGTCCGTTGCGGTCGAGCACCGCGCCCATCACGCGCCCGTCGGTGAAGGCGATGGAGGCCGGGCCGTCCCAGGGCTCCATCTTGGTGGCGTGATACTGGTAAAAATCCTTCTTCTCCTGGCTCATGGTCTCGTGACCGCTCCAGGCCTCGGGGATCATCATCATCACCGCGTGAGGCAGGGAATAGCCGCCCATCACCAGCATCTCGAGGGCGTTGTCGAAGATGGCCGAGTCCGAACCGAAGTCGCGAACGACCGGAAGAATCTTCTTCATCTCTTTGCCGAAGAGCGGCGATTCGAAAAGGGCTTCTCGCGCGCGCATCCAATTAATGTTGCCGCGCAGCGTGTTGATCTCGCCGTTGTGGGCGATGTAACGGAAAGGATGTGCCAGCTCCCAGTTGGGGAAGGTGTTGGTCGAAAAGCGCGAGTGCACCAAGCCTATCGCCGTCACCATGTCGGGATCCGCGAGATCCGGGAAATAGGGTCCGACCTGCTCGGAAGTGAGCATGCCCTTATATATTAATGTCCGGCTCGACAAAGACGGGATGTAGATGTCTGTCCAGTTTTTCATCCGCGAAAAGCGAATGGCGTTCTCGAAAACCTTGCGGATGATGAAAAGGCGGCGTTCCCAGGCATCATCGGCGGGCCCGGGAAGATTCGGACCCTTCTCGCCCAAGCCCACGGCAAATTGCCGCATCACCGGCATCGTCGACTTGGCCATGCTACCCAAAGGGGAGGCCTCTACCGGAACGGGTCTCCAGCCGAGGAACTTCTGTCCTTCTTCGGCGACGACATGCTCGAGAGTCTTGATGGCCTTCTCTTGCTGGGCCGGATCTTGCGGGAGAAAAAGCGTGCCGACGCCGTATTGTCCCTCTTCGGGAAGCGTCACCCCGACCTGCCCGAAGACCTTGGTCAAAAAGGCATGGGGGATCTGGATCAAGATGCCGGCGCCGTCGCCGGTATTCTCTTCACAACCGCAGGCGCCGCGGTGGGCCAGATGGTTGAGGGTGAGCAGAGCCTTCTCGATGATATCGTGGGACTTTTTGCCCTTCATGTGGACGATGAAACCAACGCCGCAAGAGTCGTGCTCAAAGCTTCGATCGTAAAGGCCTTTTTCTTCAGCGTTTTTGCGGATCTCTTCGCGATTCATAAATCCTCGAAATATGTCCAAAATCCAAAGGGCAAATGGGGAAGCTACATGCCTTGATTTGAAAAGGATTTCAAGAAGGGATTTCTGTCCATGTTGGGGAAATTCGCGAGGGGGTTGGACCCGGGAGAAAGAATGAAAAAAAACCCGGCTCGAAATTGAGCCGGGTCTAGAGTGCGGGAAGGGAAAGCTTAAATTAGGGAAAAACCTTGGTCGAACGCTGAGACCTGGGCTCTTCTTCCAAGTCCTCGTGATAGATATGGCCCTTGGCGGCAAGTTCTCCCGAACTTTGGACCGAGGTACTATTAGCATGGGCATGATACACACCCACGGAAGTGGCCTCGACTGGCGCCTCGGCCTGATTGGTATTTTCTTGAGCAATTTCAGGCGAATTTAGTTCGTCGTCGGCGTCATCGGATTCGACCGACACCCCCTTCTGGGGAAGAGGTTCTTGTTGGAGAGAGACGCTGGGCTTATCAGGAACATTCGCCGTGGTTCCCAACGACACCTCTTCCTGAACCCCGGATTTCTCGTTAGCCGCAAAACCGGCACAGCCCGACAAAGCCACCACGAGCACCGTTACCTTCAAAAAACCTTCCATGAATATCTTCATAATGACCTTCCTCCTGTTTTGACCAAGCGGTCATAGAAAGATATTACAAGGCTCGTGCCAAATAAATTTACAATAAAATCAACAAATTAAGTCTGATAATTTTGCAATATTGAATTTATGAAGATTCAATTCAGCATATTTTCAATATTTGAAAATATGCTTTGCCGGAGACTTCAAAATACTCTCTAATCAAGAAACCATGGGGGAGAAATGAGCGGGGAATCCGCCTCGACAACACGCTATCGCCTCGAAGGTCTCTTGGGAGCGGGAGGGATGGGCGCCGTCTTTCGCGCCTGGGACAAAGAGCGGTCTCGAGAAGTCGCTATCAAGTGGTTGAAGGGTTCCGCCTCCGAGGCGGACCTGCGGAGATTTCGAGAAGAGGTGCGGGTCCTTACCCGCATCCACCATCCCAATCTCATTAAAATCTATGACTTCCACCCGGAAATGAAAGCAGTCGTCGAAGGAGAAATTTCCTCCATCCCCAACATGATGGTGACGGATTCCTCACCCTGTTTCGCGATGGAATACCTCCCCTTCCCCACCCTGGACCAATACCAGGAACCTGTTGCCGCGGAATCCTTCCTCGAAATTTTCGTTCAGGCGCTGCAAGGCCTCCACTACCTGCATTCCCGTGGAATCCTGCACCGCGATTTGAAACCTTCAAACGTCGCCGTGACCGGAGACAAAATCGTCAAGCTCTTGGACTTCGGGCTCGCCGAATCGGGAGGAGATCGAGCTTCCGAGTCACGAGCCATGGGAACCTTGGCTTACCAGGCGCCCGAGACCTACTGGGGACGCCACGATGAGAGCGGGGATTTATTTTCCCTGGGCGTCTTGAGCTACGAAATTCTGACCCGAACCCTTCCCTTCTCCCAGGCCCTGAGTGAAATCTCCCAAGTCCAGGCGCCACGACGCCTTGCCTCCCTTCGCCCCGACCTGCCGGAATACCTCGGCGACCTCATCCACCGCATGATCGAGTTGCCGGCCGGCCGCCGGCCGAGTTCGGCGGCTTCCATCCTGCGTTTTCTGCAAAAACATCTTCCCCATCTCCCTTCCCTTCCGGAAGCAGGCGATGGGGGAATGGGCCTGGACAGGCCAAATTGGATCCGGCGCGAATCCGAAATCTCAGCGCTAATCGAAGAATGGCGGGAAACCCTGGCCGGCGGTTTCCCGCGCATCGTGGAGTTGCACGGCCCCACCGGCGTCGGGCGATCGCGCTTGCTCGAGGAATGGCTCTGGAAATTGCGCCTGGAGGGACACGAGGTCCAAACGGTGGGGCCAGAACAAGCGGAATCCTGGTATCGCAACTCCGAAACCCGCAACCCCTATGAAGATTTGATCACCCTGCTCAAAAATGCCGGGAAGACACCCCGCTGGCTGCAATTCACCGACCTTCACGCTTGGCCGCCCGTCGCGTTGAACGTTTTGCGAATTTTTCTTAGCTTGCTCGGCGATTCCAAGCTTCCCTGGTGCTGCCTCTTGGAATGGAACGAAGATCTCGCTTCCGAGGAAACACGAAATCGAATCCGAAATCCTTCCCTAACCCTTCCCTGGAAAAATCTCCCGCTGCGGGATCTGTCTCCGAATCAAACCTTGGCCTTCATCCATGCCGCCCTCGTCGATGATCCCATCCCGGAGCCGCTCGCGCGGCGGATCGCGATCCAATCCGGAGGGCGCCCCTTGCTGGCGATAGCCCTGCTCAAGGAAAAACATTCCCAAGCCTTGCCTGGAACTTTGCGCGAGGCCACCCGCTCGAGACTGACCCGGCTCTCGGCGGAAGAGCGCCGGCTTTTGGCCTTGACGCTAGTCCAGGACGAAGCATGGACCACGGAAACGATCTCGGAGGCGACCTCTTGGCCGGCCGAAAAAATCTCCGAGCTCGAGGAAAACCTTGAGAGAGAAGCCTGGATCCAAAAAAGCGGGAACACGGGTGGCCGAACCCTGCGGCACCCCTCTTTGCGGGCTATAATCGAGGAAGAACTCTCGCCGGAAATCCTAGGGTCGGCGCATCATGATTGGCGAGTCTATTGGCAGAAGCGATTCCCCGAGGCGGCGGTCGGCATCGAGGCCTGCTACCTCACGCGCCACGCCTTGGCGGAAGCGGACGGTGAAACCGCGAAAAAATACGGTTTCGCGGCGGCCGAATATTTTCTGCTGAACGACCGCGAAGGCGAAGCCGCGGAGATATTTGAAAAACTCCTGCCCGGTGCGAAGAGTCCTCGGGAACGATCCTACCTGCAGGCCCAGCTCGCTCCCCTTTACTACCGTCAGGCCGAATACGAAAAATCCCTCGAGGCCTATGATCGCTGGTATTCGGAGCGCGAAGACGACGCCAGCCAACTGCAAAAACTCAAGCATTGTTGGTACACGGCCTTGGTCCGCTTCAGTTGGGGAAAAACCGGGGAGGCCGGGGCCCTTCTCGAAGAGGCCCTTCGAATCGGGGATGGAATTCGGTACCCCGCGCATCGCCCCTACCTCGTCCGCGTCCATAATCTCTCCGCGGCACTGGCTGAGAAAAATCGGGACGAAGAAAAGGCCTTGTCCCATCTGCGGCAATCCGAAAGTTTGGCGGAAGGCGACCCCCTGGCCTTGGGCGAAATCGAGCACCGAATCGGCCGCTGGCACCAGGAGAGACTGGAATGGACCGAGGCTGAATCGTATTATCGGCGCTCGTTGGCGCATTACCAAAAAGCCGCCAATCCCCAAGCGGAGGGCATCGCGCGCAACGCCTTGGCCATGCTGCACTTGAGCGAGGGAAAGCTCGACGAGGCCCTGAACGAAATTTCATCGGCGCTAGAGGCCTCCAAGTCGGGACGCGACTACCTTCAACAGGCTCGTTATCGTGAAAATCTGGGACTGATCCAGATGGCTCGAGGAGAATACGGGGAGGCCGAGGCGATTTTCGCGGAATCTCGGCGCCTTTTGGAAATCCTCGGACAAGAGAGCGACCGACTCTTGCTTCCCTTGCATCGCCTCCAACTTTCGCAGCTAATCGGAAATATGGAATTGGCCGCTTATTGGACAGAAGCCATAGAGGTGCGGTCGCAAGCCCTGCGCGAACGGGATCTCCTGATCGATTATCGTCTCGCCACCGCCGAAGGCGACCTGCTTCGAGGCGAGGCCTCCATGGCGCGGCAAAAAATTCTCGCGGCCTTCGCGGAAACCGAAAACCATTCCGCTTACGACAAATGGCGCGTCATGCTCGCCTTGCTTCGTTGTCGATGGATGAGCGCGGGACTTTCCGATTTCGGGAATGCCGGAGCCTTCCCGGACCTGGGGGGGCCGATCTGCCGATTATGGCGGGCGCTGGGAGATTTTTTCGCTTCGCCAAATTCCGTCCAGGACGAAGCCGCTCTTTACTCGGTCCTCGAAGCGGTGCGCGCCTGCGAAAGCCCGGAACTCCGCCTGGAAGGCTATCTCCATCTCGCCAAAAATTTGGAACTCAGAAACCTGAACCGGCTCGCGCACCTGCTGCGCGAGGCCGCCATTACCGAATGGCAAAACCTTTTCATCAAACTACCGGAGGAACTCCAAATGGATTTCGAAAAAAACCGCGGCCTCGACCAGCTCGAGGAAAATCTGCAAAAACTATTGCCGCGGTCCAAGGCGCAAGTTCCCGGAACTAGCGCGGCGCCGAGCCCCGCCTCGGGCGAAGTGCAAGTCAGCGAGGCGCGGTTCCGCCAGTTCAGCGAGATCAACCGGCAAATCGCCGAAAAAACCGACTTAAAGGAACTGCTCGAACGCGTCATGGACGCGGCCATCGAATTCACCGGCGCCGAGCGCGGCTTCCTCCTCTTGAGGAAGGCCGGCGACGCGAACGACTCTCCCGAGGGCTTCGAAGTCCAAGCCGCCCGCCACCTGTCGCAACACAATCTCAAGACGGATGAGTTTTCCCTGTCGATGTCGGCGGTGCGCAAGGCCGTGGAAATGGGAACTTATCTTTTGACCGACAACGCCCGATTGGACCCGCGCTTTCAGGAGAAAAAATCCGTCGTCCTGCACCAACTGACTTCCATCCTGGTGGTCCCCCTGGAGCAATCCGGAAAAATTCACGGAGCCATCTACCTCGACCATCGCCTGCAACCGGGCTGCTTCAAGAAGGAGGACATCCTCTTGCTCAATGCCTTCGCATCCCAAGCCGCCCTGGCCATCCAGAAAGCGAGGCTCTTGGAGGAACTGCAAATCGCCAACGCCAAGCTCAGCGTGGAAGTCCGAGACCAGGCCCAGCACATCCAGGCGCTGACGGGAGAACTGACCGAAGCCCGGGACCAGCTGCGCTACGAATACTCCGAAATCGTCGGCCAATCGCCTCAGATGATGCAGGTCTTTCAGTTGCTCGACCACGTCACCGCGACCTCGATCCCCGTTTGGATTTGGGGAGAATCCGGCACGGGAAAGGAATTGGTCGCCCGCTCCCTCCATGAAAATAGCCCGCGCAAAAACGGCCCCTTCGTGTCGGAGAATTGCAGCGCCATTCCCGAGAACCTGTTGGAGAGCGAATTGTTCGGCCACAAGCGCGGCGCCTTCACCCACGCCGACCGCGACCGCATCGGGCTGCTGGAGCAGGCCAGCGGAGGCACATTGTTCCTGGATGAAGTCGCCGATATGTCCCTGGGAATGCAGGCGAAACTCTTGAGGGCCTTCCAAGAAGGCGAAATCCGCCCTCTCGGTTCCGGGAAAAAAGTAAAAGTCGACGTCCGCTTGGTCACGGCCTCGAACCGCGATCTCGCCCAGATGGTGCGGGAAGAAACCTTTCGGCAGGACCTCTTCTTTCGCATCAACGGGCTGACGGTGCGCCTCCCCCCGCTGCGCGAAAGAAAGACGGATATCCCCTTGCTCGTCGAAGCCTTCATGAAAAAACTCGGCAAGCAGTTCAGTCTTCCGAAAAGCGAAATGACCGAGGCCGCTTACCAGGCGATGTACCAATACACTTGGCCGGGAAACATTCGCGAGCTCGAAAGCGTCCTCCGCAATGCCCTGCTCTTCGCCAAGGGACGACCGATAGGCCCGGAGCTGCTCGCGCTGAATTTCTCGGCGGCGGCCGCCGCGAGGCCGAACCTCGGCGCGCCCAATCATTCGACTGCCGATGCTTCCGATGGCAAGGGACAAAAGGAAAAGATCCTGGCGCTGCTGCGTACCCACCAGCTCGACAAGGAAAAGGTGGCCCATGAACTGGGGATCAGCCTGCGCAGCCTTTACACTTGGCTCGAAAAGATGGGGGTGCCGAAGAAGAAGTCGCTGTTGGCTCGGTATTTGGAGAATATGGATTAACACGCCACGTCGGGCATTTAATCTTTATCGAAAATAAGAATTTTTCTCTTGATGGGAGCGCGATTTTCCGAATCGCCGCTGGCAGGAACTGGAATGTTTTTGATCGGGGGGTGAGAGTCTATCGCAACGCAGCTGGCGTCGTAAGGAGCGATGATCTTGATCTTCAGGTTACCGCTTTCAAAGTCCACGCAAGAATCGTCCGGACAAGGGAGAATGGTGTTCAAGGGGATCTCCTCACCGCCCGAGGTCAACAAAATAAAAACGATGTTTCGATCCGGCACATTCTCGAAAGAGAAATCAAAAGTCCCGCTCGCGTCGGCCTTGACCTGCCGATAGCGGTGCAGATGATGCTCAATGATTCGAACCAGGCGATCCGACGCCGGCTGGGCATCCAGGAGGACATGAACCCTCGCGGATAATTGCGAAGGTTTCGTTTCGTCAGGGACGATATTCTCACAGCGCATGACCGCGTCATTCTCGCCACCATAGTCGGACTTGCCGGGCCCGACGGCCACCTCTTCCATGCCGGGAGCGGCATGTTGCCCGACGTCCGCCTGCGGTCCCACCGGACCGCCGCCTCCTCCACCCAAACCGGCCCCGCCGCTACAGCTCAGCAGGAGAAACAAAGCCAAGAAAGAGGAAGTCCAAGGAAATCGTGGCATATCCAAAGATCTTACGGGAATCTTCACGGCATCAGTATCGGTAATTTTAAGGCTTAAAGTTTCGATAAATCGCCGCCCTTCAAAGAGATGCAAAGCCAGAATGGCGAGCACCTTTTAACAAAAAATAATAATTCCAGCATCTTACGGAAGCCAAGTCCTTCCGCCATCGAATTCACCCTGATTGACAGCAACCCAGGCCTTTGGCATCCTCACCCAGCTTGAGAGCAACCCCCAAAAAGATTCAGGAATTCCTTTTCAAAAGGCGCTTCCTTTTCCTCTTCGTCGCACTTCTCGTTCCCTACGTCACTCATCCCCTGATCGCCACCGAAGTGGCTGGGTTGGCTTTCCTCGACCTCTCCTTTTCCTTGGTCTTGATCGTGGGAGTCTTCGCCGTCAGCGAGCGCAAGCATTTCGCCATCACGGCGATGGCCCTAGTCCTCATCGCTCAGGCCCTGACTTGGACCAGCCATGCGGTTTCGAGCCATTTCTTGATCCTGACGGGCATCGGAGTGAACATCATCTATTTGAGTTACACCGCCGCGCTGCTGCTGCAACATGTCATCCGAAGCCGGACGCCCACTTCCAACACGATTTTCGCGGCGCTCTGCATTTACCTTTTGCTG
>JAIOPF010000344.1 GCA_021414045.1 Deltaproteobacteria bacterium
GAAGAGAAGACCGGCGATTTATATCAAGAAAAAACGATGCGAGAAGAGCTGACTGTCCGTGAGCGCAAGGACCGCCGAGATTCCTACGAAGAGGAAGGGCAGGACATCGCCGAGGACACGATGATCGTTGATCCTCAGGAGCTGGATTTCCATTCGATATTCGAGGAAATCGACGTCGAGGAGCTAAGCGACATCACACGTGCCATCGGGATCAGCGACGCTTCCTTAACGGGCGCCACAGCGCCGATGACTTTCTCGGATAACTCCTCTCGAGAGGGCGAAGAGAAAGAGGAGATCACCGGCGATTTAATCGAGGAAAATCCTCCTGTTTTCTCTCTGGCTCCAAGTCCTACTCCGAGCCTCTCCCCAGAAACAACGCCGCCCGCCAAGGTCGTCCGTCAAGGGAGGGAGTTTCTTTGGTTGCCGATCTTGATCTTGGTGTTTTTATTGAGTTTCAGTTTCTATCACTTCTTCCTTTCCAGCGCTCCAGGCGATTTGAAGCTTCAATTCCAACCCGCCGACGCCAAGGTCTTCCTCGACGGTAAGCCTGTCGCCGGTTCTCCTCCGGTTTTTTTACCGAAGCTTCCTTCGCACGTCCGCTATGAGCTGAAGATCGAACGCCCTGGATTCGAAACTTACCAGGCTTCGACCTATTTGTTTCCCAATAGGACTCGCTCGATCAAGGTCAACTTGAACAAGTCCGCGGTGCTTCCGCTCAAGGTGACCAGCGAGCCCGAAGGCGCGACGATCTTTTTCAACGGACAATCGAGCGGAATGAAAACGCCCGCCGAATTGGACTCGAAAGCGTTTTCCTATCCCGTGGTCTTGGGGCTTTCCTTGGGAGACGTTCCAACCTGGGAAAAACGCTTGGAAGCTCCTCCCCAAAGTCCGATGGAAGTTTTCGCCGATCTCAAGGTTCAAATGGGGACCCTGGCGGTGACGAGTTCTCCTTCCGGGGCCCTGGTGAAAGTCGGGGACAAGACCTTGGGCAAGACCCCGCTTGGCTCCTTTCCCATGCCGGCCAACGAGACCTTCACCCTCCGCATCGAGCTGAATGGCTTTAAGCCCTACGAAAACGACGTGTCCCTGGCTCCAGGCCAAAAACTCGAAATTTACCATCCTTTGGAAAAAATTCCCTCTCGTTGACCTGAATAATTTCCTGGGCTTATAATCAATCCATCACTTCGCTCCGGAACGGGTAGAAAGGTCACCATGGGGATTGAGGGCTTCAAGGACGAAACGGTCGTAACGAGCATCGGCGCCCTGGAAGGGATTTCCGAAAAAGAGCCCGCCGTCGATTTCTTGGGAGGGCCCTCGATGGGCCAGCAAATCATCCTGCTCGAGGGCGACGTCGTGGTCGGTCGCAGCAAGGATGCCAATATCGTCGTCGAGGACGAGGCCATCAGCCGATATCATTTCAAGATCAAAGTGCGCGAGAAAATCGCGACCGTCGAGGATCTCAACAGCACCAACGGAACTTATGTCAACGGGATGCGCATCAAGCAGCAGGTCCTGAAGACAAACGACAAAATCCAGATCAGCTCCGCCACCGTCCTTCGGTTTTCCTACGTGGATACCATCGACAAGAACAGCCACGAGCGTTTCTACGAGATGGCGCTTTACGATCCGGTCACCACCGCCCATACCAAAAGATATTTCCTAGATCGCGTGCAGCATGAATTCGCGCATTCCTCGCGGCGCAACCTGCCGCTCTCGTTGATCATCTTCGACCTGGATTTTTTCAAGAAGGTGAACGACACCCATGGCCATCCCGCGGGGGATTTCATCCTGCAAAAGGTGTCCGAGACGACGAAGGGGATGATTCGGCGCGAGGATATTTTCGCGCGTTACGGAGGGGAAGAGTTCGTCGTCCTGATGCGCGACACCGAGGAGGACGATGCGGTGGCCTTGGCCGACCGGCTGCGCAAGAAGATCGCGACCTCGGAATACGCCTTCGAGTCCAAACGCATCCCCGTGACGGTCAGCATCGGGGTCGCCTGCGTCAAGGACTCCAATTTCAAGACCTACGACGAGCTGATCCGGGCCGCCGACGAGTACCTTTATTTTTCCAAGTCCAACGGGCGCAATCGCGTTTCGGCGAAGGCTTTGCTCACTTCTTGATGAACATTTTTTTGACGAATTTTTTCAGGGATTCGATTTGTTGGGTGAGGTGCTCGAGCGCGGAACCGTCGTGTGCTTGACCCGACCTCGAAGCCTTCCCGTTTTTTCCGTTTTTCAATTTTTTAACGCGCCGGTCGATGGCGGCGACTTCGCCCAAGACCTTCTTGGCATGCTCCTTTTGATCGTCGATATGCCGGCGAATTTCCTTCCGCTTGTTTTTTTGGTGGCTGCGGTGCTTGACAATGGCGCGCTTGAGAATGGTGGGAAGGGCTTCGAGCGCCTCTCGGGTCTTGACGATGTAGTCTTCGGCTCCGGACTGGATGGATTTGGCGGCGATTTTTTCGTCTCCTTGCCCGGTGATGATGACGAGGGGAATCGCGGGGGCCCTGCGGCTCAATTCGCGGATGTGGGTGTCGCCGTCGACTTCGGGTAGGTAGTAGTCGCTAAGGATCAAGTCGAAAGTTTTCGATTCCAGGACGTGATAGGATTCTTTCGCGCTCGCCGCGATTTGGAGCTGAATTTTTCCGAAGCCCTTTTTCAGGGAGCGTTCGATCAATTCAGCGTGATCGTCATTGTCTTCAATGAGCAGGATTCGAATCATGGGCTCCCGTGGTTTTAGGGCTTAACCTGATAGTTTAGGGGAGTATCCCGAGCCCAGTCAAAAGCATTTTTCGTCCAAGGCATAATATTGTATCGAATTCGCGGGAGGCGGAGCTAGGCAAGGCGCGGCCTGACGGCCTAGGTAGGTTCAGAAAGACCTATTGACGCTGGAAGCGCGGGGATGTTACTGATTTGAAAGTAGTTTTCATTGGAGATCGTATGGTCCAGGAGCCCCTCGAAGTCCTCAATCGTTACTTGACCGAACATGGCATGAAGCACACGCGTCAGCGCGAGATCATCGTCGAAGAGTTCTTCAAGTCGAACAAGCATCTCCAGATCGAGGAGCTGCTCAATCAAGTAAAAAAGGTTGAGCCCTCGATTGGTTACGTGACGGTCTACCGAACCCTGATGTTGCTCAAAGAATGCGGTTTGGCCCATCAGCGCCACTTTGGCGAAGGGAAATCGCTCTTCGAGAAGGCCGGCGACCATCATGACCACATGATTTGCATCAAGTGCGGCAGCATCCACGAATTCGAGGACGATCGTATCGAAAAGCTTCAGGACCAGATCGCCAAGCGCATCAATTTTAAAATCGTCAGCCATCGTCACGAAGTCTACGGCTGCTGCAGCCGATGCCAGAACGAGTAAGGAATTTTCATGACCGGACGTGAAAGCCCCCCAGATACCCCCCTTTGCCTAGGTGAGATGCACCGGGGGCAGGGTGGATACATCTGCAGGGTCGAAGGTCCGGAAGCCACGGTCCGGCGTCTGCTTGAAATGGGAATGGTCGAAGAGGCTTACGTTGAAATCGTCCACGAAGCCCCTTTTGGCCGCGATCCGGTCGCGGTGCGCGTGCGCGGCGGTCTGCTGGCCCTTCGGCGGCAAGAGGCGGCCTGCGTGACGATTCGGAAGGCTTGATTGACGTGAGCGCCTCACCAACGACTTTTCTTCAACCCTACATCGCCTTGGTCGGTTCTCCGAACTCCGGGAAAACCAGCCTATTCAATGCCCTGACTGGCGGTCGCCAGCGCGTCGGCAACTATCCCGGGGTGACCGTCGAACGCAAAGAGGGGAATATCGAAGTTCCGGGCGGGCATCGTCTAAAAATTCTCGATTTGCCCGGCACCTATACTCTTGACGCGAATACCCTCGACGAAGCAGTCACTCGAGATGTCCTGCTTACCCGAAAAATCGAAGGCGCGCCGCCGGATCTCCTCGTCGCGGTCGCGGATGCCACCAATCTCGAACGTAGCCTAGGCTTGGTCCTCGAATTGAAAGAGCTCGGTTTCCCGATGGTTTTGGTCCTGAACATGATGGATCTGGCGCGGCGCCGCGGCCTGAACATCGATCTCGAGATTTTGACCCATGAGATCGGCATGCCGGTTTTTCCCGTTGTCGCCGTGAAAAAGGAAGGACTCGACGCTTTGCTCGAAGAGGTGGTCCGGCGCGTCGGCCACGGTCGTCATCCGCCGCAGCCTTCCTTTCCCGAATCGACTTGGACTTTGCCGAAGCATTCGGCCCAGGAGGTTCGCGCCCGTTTTCGCGAGGTGGACCGAATTTTGAAGCAAGCGAAGGTCGGCGCCTTGAAGCCCGCGAAATGGACCGATCGCATCGATCGCGTGGTGCTGCATCCTTTGTGGGGTTCTTTGTTATTGGTGGCGATTCTCGCTTTCGTCTTTCAGAGCATTTTCAATTGGGCAAGCTATCCGATGGACCTCATCGAGAAGGGGATAGGGTTCGTCTCGGAAATCCTTCGGCACCATCTTCCTGGCGGCATTCTTCAGAGCCTGCTGGTCGACGGGATACTGGCTGGAGTCGGATCCGTCGTGGTTTTTTTGCCGCAGATCTTGTTGATCTTCTTTTTCATCTTATTGCTGGAGGATTCGGGCTACATGGCCCGCGCCGCTTTTTTGATGGACCGGCAGATGGGCAGGGTGGGCCTGCACGGGCGCGCCTTCATTCCCCTGCTCAGCTCCTTTGCCTGCGCGATTCCCGGAATCATGGCCGCTCGCACCATCGAAAATCCCCGCGACCGGCTGACGACCATCCTGATCGCTCCGCTGATGGCTTGTTCCGCCCGCTTGCCCGTCTATACGCTCTTGATCTCGGCCTTCATTCCCAACCAGGTCGTGTGGGGGCCGATTCGCTTGCAGGGGCTCGTCATGCTGGGGCTCTATTTTCTCGGCGTGGTGATGGCATTGATCATGGCCTGGGTGATGAAAAAGACGGTATTCCGCGGCCCGACGCCGACCTTCATGCTCGAGATGCCGACCTACAAGTGGCCCAACCTACGAAACGTCGTCATCGGGATGCTCGAAAGGGCGCGCCTTTTTCTGAAACGAGCCGGCACCGTGATTTTGGCGGTGTCGGTGGTAATCTGGTTTTTGTCGAGCTATCCCAAGCCTCCCGCGGATGCTCCGGTTGGAAGATCGGCGATCACTTACAGTCTGGCGGGCCGCATCGGCAAGTTCGTCGAACCCGCGATCCGTCCGATAGGGTTCGATTGGTCGATAGGCATAGGCCTGATCACCGGAATGGCGGCGCGGGAAGTGATCGTAGGAACTTTGGCCACCGTCTATTCCGTGGAAGACAATGGCAAGTCCTTGAACAGCGATGATTTGGGAAAAATTTTGCAGAAGCGTTGGAGCCTGGCGACGGCCTTGAGCTTGTTGGTCTATTTCGTCTTCGCCATGCAATGCATGTCGACGCTGGCCGTGGTTCGACGCGAGACCAACTCTTGGCGCTGGCCGACGGTGCTATTCCTTTATCTCACGGCTTTGGCCTATGGGGCCTCTTTCATCACTTATCATGTCACGCTTCACTTTACCGGTTGAGCCGCCGGCGTCGCGGCGCCGGCGGGGTAAGTCCTCGTCGCCCCATCGGGGTCCGTCCAGATCATCGAGATACCCGGAAATTTAGCCAGGTATTCGCGGCTTTTCTCCTCTCCCAGCACGAAAAATCCGGTGTCCAAGGCGTCGGCGGTGGTCAGATCCGGCGCCCGCACCGTGACGCTGCCGCGGCGATCGATGGTTTTTCGCGTCCTGGGATCGAGAATATGGTGTCCCTGTTCGTAGAGACCTGAGGTTGACCAGGATTCGTCATGGATTTCCACCACGGATGTCGTGATTCCTGGCGAGGCCTCTGGGACTTGAATGGCGATTTTCCAGGGGCCGCCCACCGCTCTAAGATGGCCTCCGGCATCGATGAGGACTTCAGGGAATCCTTGTCCCTTCAAATATTCGACCATCTGGTCGATGATCCAGCCCTTGCCGATGGCGCCCACGCCGATTCGGGTATCTTTTCTCTCCAACTTGCCACGCGGCGGGGATTCAAGAGTTTCAATTTCTCCGGAAGCTCCTTTCGGAGTCAGCGAAGCGAAGCGCAGATCGAAGGCCCTATCGGTGGCGCGACTGTAAAATTCGGCGCGACGCAGGAGGTCCAGCGTTCCTTGGCTTAAGGGGCAAAGGGCTTTCCCGGCCCTTTGGTTCAAGCAGCTCACCTGGGAGTCCTTTTGGTATTCGCTGATCTCGCTCTCGATTTTTTGGGCCAAGGCGTAGGCGCCGTCGCCGGCGCCGATGGCGGCGCTTTTTTGTTTCGCGGGACATCGGATGCTGAGATTCACCGGGATGTGCCCCATCATCAGGCGCGAACGGGTGAGGGTGATTTCACGGGGGACGCAACCGCACAAGGCGATCAGGCAAACACAGGCGAGTAGGGCACGCATGAAGGTGGCGGCCTAGCTTAGTTGAAATATAATTTCAATAAATCTTCCCCGGTTATTTCCTTTTTCCAATTATCGCCATATTTAGTCAGTATTTTAACGAATATCACTTGACGCTCCGGAGAAGGTTCAGTAATCCACCATTCGTTATAATGAAAGTTACTTTCAATAATAGATTTGGAGGCAGGAGATGATGAAGAGGATCGTGGGCGCGGCGGCCCTGGCATTGTGCGCTCTGACGGGTTCGAGGGCCTATTCGGCCGGACCAGAGATGAAGTTCAACCCTGACGTGCCGACGACGGAATCGAAGCCATCCGAGAGCCGATACGGCGACAAGCCCATCGCGAAATTCGGCGGTGAGAACACCTACATTAAGTTGGGTGGTTACGCCTCGATGCGTTTCGAGGCCGATACGGCCGCGGATACCAACGATACCTTCACCCTGCGTCGCTTCGTCCTGACCACCGATTCCAAGATCGCTTCGCGTTTTCGCATTTATTCCGAGCTGGAATTCGAGCGTTTCCGCAAGGTGGAGCTCGAGAAGTCCTTCGTCGCGAATCCCACCGGTGGAATCAGCGTCTCGCAGTCCATCGAGGGGACGAACAACTCCGAGATCTCCCTCGAGCAGATCTGGTTCGAGCTCGAATTCAAGAATTACATCCGCTTGCGCGGCGGCGGCGTCCTCGTTCCCATCGGGCGTTTCAATATCAACCACGATGATAACCTGTGGAACTTGCCAAGGAGACCCTTGGTCGATCGCGGCGTTCCCGTCCTTCCGACCACGGCCGCTTGGGACGAGCTTGGCTTGGGCTTGAACGGGGATTTCGAATTGGGCCAGAAGTCGCGGTTGTCCTACCAAATCTACGTCGTCAACGGGGCCACCTTGGATTCTCAATTGGAGACCGCGGTGCAGAGCAGGCCCGGCGATACCAATTTGCTCGAATTCGAAAGCGAGATCGGCATCCAAACGGGAACCTTCTCCCAGGACGTCAAGGACGCCAAGGCCGTCACCGGCCGCATCGCCTTCAGTCCGGCCCTGGGACACGAAATCGGCCTTTCCGGCTACTGGGGGCGATATACTCCGGATTTTTTGATCGATCGTAAATTGGTGATCTTTGGCTTCGACTGGCTTTCTACCTTCGGCGATTTCGACGTCGAGGCGGAATACGTCTTGACTCACTTCGAAGGTTTGAAAGACGTGGTCGGCGACTTGAGCGCCAAGACCTTCAACACCGAGGTCGAGGCCGAAGTCGAAGCGAATCCCGGCATCGAGACCGAAACGGCTTTTAAGACTCAGGGATTGGCCAGCACCAAACAAGGTTATTGGTTGGAGCTTCGATATCACTTCCGACCCGCATGGCTGACGCAATCCTTCTTCGGCCGACACTTCTCGGATCCGCAGTTGATCCCCGTCGTCCGGTGGGAACAGGCCTTCCTGAGCGGATTGGTGACCAATGCGGTGGCGACCAACGGGGCCCTGACCAGTTACACCACGCAAAACCGTCGCGTCGACCGATTGACCGTCGGCTTGGCCTTCCGTCTCAATCCCTTGGCGGTATTCCAGTTGGCCTACGAGTTCACCCAAACGAACAAGGGGCAGCCATTGGCGGAAGTGACCAATTATCTGACGACGCCTTCCGATCGCAATAACGCGATCCTGTTCGGCGCCGCCTTCGGATTTTAAAATCCATCCAGTCTATGAGGGCCTTCGCTTGATTTGTCCTTTTATTTAGGGCAAGCAAGGGAAGGCTCTTTTGATCTTTATGAAAAAAACTCTCTCATCCTTCGTTTTCGGAATGATCCTGTTTGGTCTTTTGTCCTCGGCTAACGCCCAGACGACGGTATTTTTAAAGCCCTCGGACGCCTTGAAATTGATTTTCAAGGATTCCCAAGAGGTGATCCAGGAAGACCATCCCGTTACGGCTGACGTCAGCGCCAAGGCCGGCGAAAAATTGAAGTACGACCTGCCCAAGGATCACTATACTTTCTACATCGGCAAGACCAACGGTCGCATCGACGGCTATGCCCTCATTGACGACCAAGTCGGTAAAGTTCAGCCCATCACTTTCGTGACGAGAATTTCGCCGGAGGGAAAGGTGGACGCGGTCGAAATAATGGTCTATCGCGAAAGCCACGGCGGCGAGGTGGCCTCGCGGCGCTTCCTCAACCAGTTCCGCCAAAAAAGCCTAAACGACGAATTGCGCCTGCACGGCGATATCATCAACGTCACTGGGGCGACGCTATCCTCCGGGGCTTTGGTGACGGGGGTCAAACGGGCCCTGGTCCTGTGGCAGATTTTCTATGGAAAGTCCTAGACTTCATCGTCAAGACGTCGGCCTGAAATGGGCGGTGACTTGCTTTTTGTTGCTGACTGGAATTGCTTTTCTCATTGCCGGCCTGATGAGCCGCGAGCATTACGGTTTCAGCCACGCCAAAACCGTCGCCTATTATTTGGGGGACGAGGCCCAGGGAGGCATGGAGCTTCCGAAGCTTTTTTCCCAGCTCTTGCAAACGGTTCACGTCCACAGCTTCACCATGCCCTTGGTTTTTTTCGCGCTGTGGTTGGGACTGCATTTCACGCCCATCGCTTCCGGTCTCAAGAAGTTCTTTATTTTCGGCGGTAGTCTTTCCGTATTGACCTACAATGCCGCGCCTTTCCTGCTGCGCTATTATTCCGAAAATTCCGTCCATCTCTTCACCGTCGGCGGGATAGGGTTGTTTTTCTTCTATTTTGTGCCCGCGGGCTTCATTCTCTACGAAACTTGGTTTGGAATCCAAACGAGTGCAACGCGTTGACCTTCAGAAGAGGGTGCTCGAGCGCTACCTCCGGTTGCCCCGGGAGCTGCGCGAGGTGCCGGTGTTCGTCGCCGTTTCCGGCGGTTTGGATTCCTCGGTTTTGGCCGCGGTGGCCTTGAGCCTGCGCGAACGTCTGCCTGCTTTGAGGTTTCTCCACGTCAATTACCGTCTGAGAATTCCCGATTCCGACCGGGAAGAGGCTGCCTTGAGGGCTTGGGCGGGACGCGAAGGCGTCGCCATCGACGCGCTTCGGTTGCGGCCTCAACCCAAGCGGGCGAACTTGCAGGCTTGGGCCAGGGAGCTTCGCTTGGCCTTTTTCCAGAAAGTGATGCTCCGTCGCGGTGGAGGATTATTATGGATGGCCCATCACCGGCAGGATCAGGCGGAAACCGTCTTGGTCCGCCTTTTAAGAGGGGCTGGATTGAAGGGCCTCGGCGGAATGGAGTCCTTGGAAACATTGGGGGGGCTCTGGGTCTTTCGTCCCTTTTTGGAGGTTCCAAGATCCGCTCTGGAAGTCTACGCCAAGTCGCATTCGCTAGAGTTCCACCATGACCGATCCAACGACGGCGACTTCTACCTGCGCAACCGCATTCGCCATCGGATCCTTCCCTTGCTTTTGGAAGAAAATCCCCGCGCCTGCGAAGTCTTGGAAAAGGTGGCCCGCAGGGCGGGGGAGGCGGCCGATGCCTTGGAAGTCTTGGCCAAGGCTTGGCTGAAAAAACGGGCTAAGGGCGGAAGAGGGGTTCCTCAGGAGATTGAGCGTAAGGCCCTATGCCGCCATCCGGTGGCATTACGAGCAGCGATCCTTGAGGTTTGGCTCGCGGCCAGGACGGAGGGCCCCCTAGCTTTGGGGGTTTTATTGGAAGAAGTACTGGAAACACTGGAAAGCCCACTCAAGACCCGAGAATTTCCGCTAAAGGGAGGAAAGAACCTGGTTTTATCCTCCCAAAAAATTCAAATTCGGCCTAGGTCCCGCAAGGCTCGGTATTAACGGCGAAGCCCTTAGAATAGCTGAATC
>JAIOPF010000345.1 GCA_021414045.1 Deltaproteobacteria bacterium
GAGCTCGATGGCGCGCTCGGCGATGTTGACACCCAGGTCGCCCACTCGCTCGAGGTCGGCGACGATCTTGAGACCCAGCGTGATGAAACGCAGGTCCACGGCCGTGGGTTGGCGCAGGGCCAAAAGCTTCAGGCAGAGCTCGTCGATTTCCAGTTCGAGCCGGTTGACCTGGTGGTCGCGGTCGATGCACTTATTCGCCAGGTCGGTATCGCGACTCACAAGGGCCTGCATCGCATCCTTGATCAGCTCCTCGATGCGACCGCCCATGAGCAGCAGCTTTTCTTTCAGTTCGCGCAGCTCCGCTTCGTACTGTTTGCTCGTATGTTCCAAGTTCAGCCAAACCTTCCCGTGATGTAATCCTCGGTCAATTTTTCCGCAGGAGTGGTGAAAATCTTTTCCGTCTCGTCGTATTCGATGATCTTACCCTTCATGAAGAAGGCCGTCGACCGAGAAACTCGCGCGGCCTGCTGCATGTTATGGGTAACGATCACGATGCAGTATTGGCTCTGCAGAGATTCGATGGTCTCCTCGATTTTCGCCGTGCCGATGGGATCCAGGGCGGAACAAGGCTCGTCCATCAGCAAGACTTCGGGATCGACGGCCAGGGCGCGGGCGATGCAAAGGCGTTGCTGCTGGCCGCCGGAGAGTTCCATGGCGCTCTTGCTCAGCTTGTCCTTCACTTCGTTCCAAAGCGCGGCCTTCTTCAGGCTGTTCTCGGCGATCTCCTCCAAGCGCCCGCGGTCGCTGACGCCGTGCAGTTTGGGGCCGAAGAGGACGTTTTCGAGGATGCTTTTCGGAAAGGGGTTCGGCTTCTGGAACACCATGCCGACGCGGCGCCGCAACTCGACCAGGTTGACCGACTTTCCATAGACGCTGGCGTCGTCGATCAGCACGTCTCCCTTGATGCGGATGTCGCTGGAGATCTCCCCAATGCGATTGATGGCCTTGATCAAGGTCGACTTTCCGCAACCGGAAGGGCCGATGATGGCGGTGACCTGCTTGTCGGGGATGCTCATCGAGACGTCGAAGAGGGCTTGTTCTTTCCCGTAGAAATACTGGAGTGACTTCACCTCGATCTTGCAAGGATCGGATTGTATGGCGGCGGCGGTATTCATTTTATGCTCGGCGCAGCCTCCGTCGGAAGCGGATCCTCAGCAAGATCGCGCTCAGGTTGAGGCCGAAGGTGATGGACAATAGGACCATCGCCGTCCCGTATTGGAGCGGGCGGGTCAGTTCGGGATTGGTCGATTGGGTCGCCATGATGAAGATGTGGTAGGCGAGTTCCATGAATTGGTCGAAGGGATTGATCATGGGGATCATCCCGAAAATTTTCGTCACCGGCAGTCGCGGCAAGAAATACGCCGCCCCCGTGAACAAGATGGGTGCCGTCTCCCCCGCCCCGCGGCTGATGCTGAGAATCGCTCCCGTCAGGATACCCGGAAGGGATTGCGGCAAAACCACGCGACGGATCATCTGCCAACGGGTCGCACCCAGTCCGTAGGCCGCTTCGCGGTGACTCAAGGGCACCGCCTTCAGGGCCTCCTCGGTGGAAACGATGATGACGGGAAGCACCAGGATAGCCAAGGTCGCCGAGGCCCAAAGCAAGGCCGGTTGCCCGAAGAGCAAACCCGTATGCAGCACCTTATCCAGGTTCCTACCCACGAAGAGAATGAAGAACCCCACGCCGAAGAGCCCGAAGACGATGGAAGGAACTCCCGCGAGATTATTGATCGCGGCGCGAATGACGCGGGCGGCGCGTCCTCGATTCGCGTATTCATTCAGGTAGACGGCCGCCGCGACTCCCAAAGGCAAGGCCATGACGATCATGAGCAGAGTGATCGCAAGCGTCCCGAAAATGGCGGGGAATATCCCGCCATGGGTCATCCCTTGGCTGGGCGCGGTGCTGAGAAACTCCCAACTGATGGTCTTGGCCCCCTTGGAAAAAATAAATCCCAGGATCACGACGACCAAACCGCAAACCAGGAGGGCGCAACCGCGGCAAAGGCCCTCGAAGAAAAATCCGACGATGGCGCGCCCTCGCTTCACAGTCTCAACCTCCGGCGCATCCGTTCCACGACGACTTCCGAGATCAAGTTGATGAAGAAGGTGATGGTGAAGAGCACCGAGCCGACGAAGAAGAGCGCATAGTAGATCTCGCTGCCCTGGGCGGAGGATCCCAGTTCGGAGGCGATGGTGGCCGTCATGGTTCTCACGCTGGAAAAGATATTCCCGGTGAACAGAGCGGCGTTGCCGGTGGCCATCAAGACGATCATCGTCTCGCCCAAGGCACGCCCCATTCCGAGCAGGATGGAAGCCGAAATCCCGGAAACCCCGGCGGGCAGGATGACCTTGCTCAAGGTTTCCCAGCGGGTGGCGCCAAGCCCGTAACTCGCCTCGCGCAACTCGTTGGGCACCGCGCGGAGCGCATCCTCGGTCATGCTGGCGATGACAGGGATGATCACCAGGGAGACTCCGAGGGCGCCGACGAAGGCGTTAAGCCGGAAATGCGTGTGGAAGAAATTCTGCACCAGGGTGGCCAGGACGCTCAAGGCCAAGAAACCGATCACCACCGTCGGGATGCCGGCCAGCAGCTCGACGATGGGCTTGAGGATTTCCCGCGTTCGTTGCGAAGCCAGTTCCGCCAGGTAAACCCCGCATCCAATCCCGATGAGCGTGGAAAAAAACGTCGCGGGCAAGGCCACGAGGAAGCTGCCGGACAAGAGCGGCAAGAGGGAATACTTCGGCGTGTTGCTGAGGGGTTGCCAGACGAAGGAAAAGACCTCGCGGCCGTCGAAATCCAGGGTCTTGTTCCCAATCCACTGCATGGGCTTGATCGTCTGCAGGGCATGAAATCCCTCTTTGAAGAGGAAAAGAAAAATCAAGCCGATCAAAACAATCGCCAAATAGCCGTTCACGGCCAGGAATACATGGATGGCCCCCTCACGGAACCGTTGGCGCCAATGGAAATCCCGAAGGCCGTGATTCTCCCTGCGGGAGGCGCGCGGAGAAGGTTCCTTCAAGTTGGAGGACTGGGCCACCAAGGGTTTTTGAACCAATTGCTCCATACGATCCAATTATTTCACGGCGTTCGCCGTCGCCGAGCCTTGATCCTTCAGAGTCACATAACCCACTTCCGTCACGACCTTTTGCCCGAGATCCGAAAGCATCCAATCCACGTAAGCCTTGATCTCGGGGCTGGAAGCGCCGAGGGTGTAGACGAAGAGATTTCGCGAAATCGGGTACTGCAGGCTGCGAATCTGTGAAGCGTTCGGTTTGCCGTCGGCACCCACCGGGCTGATCGCCTCGGAGGCGTCGTCCTTCTTGATCGCCAGGACTTTCAGCTCGGGACGATTTTCAAAATAAGAGACTCCGCCGTAGCCGATGCCGTTCGGATCCTTGGAGACCGCTTCGGCCACGGCGCCGGTGCCCGGCATGGTCTGGCAATCCGGGGCATAATCGCGGTCGACCAACACGTGTTCTTTAAAGAAGACGTAGGTTCCGCTGTTCGCTTCGCGGCAATAACGCAAAATCTTCTGGTCGGGGCCGCCGACTTCCTTCCAGTTGTTGAAATGGCCCGTGTAGATCCCCATCAACTGCTGCAGGGTCAAGTTCTGCAAGGGACTGTTGTGATTCACGACGACGGCCAGCCCGTCGAAAGCCACCTTGAATTCCTGGATGTCCTTGCCCTGTTCCTTGGCCTTTTGCATTTCCTCCGCCTTGATGGGGCGGCTGGAGTTCGCGAGGTTGGTGGTGCCGTTGAGCAATGCCGCGATCCCAGTGCCACTTCCACCGCCGGTTACCTGGATGGTCACGTCGGGGTGTTCCTTCATGTAGGTCTCGGCCCAGCGCTGGCCCAGGACCACCATCGTGTCGGAACCTTTCACCGTGATGTTGTTCGAAGCGGGCGCCGGAGCTGGCGCCGCGGGCGAGACGTTCTTGGCCTCGGGGGCTTTGGAAGAATCGCTGCAGGCAGCCGTCGCGAGCAGGCATGCGGCCATGGAAAGGGGAGCGAGGAGACGCAAGAATGATTTCATGAAAACCCTCCTAAGGGCTGAAATGTGACGGTCGTGTGACAAAGGCTTTTCGATTTCGCAACAAAGGTCTTGATGATTCGCTAGGCCTTATGGGGGGATTTCTGTGACATCGAAATGGCGGAGGGGTAACTATTTCGGCAATACGGGCAAAGGCACGCGGAACCGGAAAGTCGAACCTCGCTCTTCCTGGCTTTCCACCTCGATTTCACCGCCCAAGAGTTGAACCAGGTGCTTCACGATGGCCAGGCCCAGTCCTGTGCTGCCTTCCTGGCGCGTGCGGGATTTATCGACGCGATAGAACCGCTCGAAGACCCTCTCGAGATGGGATTGGGCGATGCCTATGCCTTGGTCTTGCACTTCGAAGCAGGCGCTTCCCCCCTCGATTCGGCAGCTTAAAAGGATGGGCGTGCCGGTCTTGCCGTACTTAATGGCATTCTCCAGCAAATTATTCAGGATATGGGTCAAGGCCAATCGGTCCGCATAAAGGCTTAGGTTTTCCGGTTCCACCGAAACCTCGACCCACATGCCCTTTTTCTTCAGGAGGGCGTCATGGAGGTCGACGATTTCGCCGAACAATTCCGGGGCCTTGAAGTTTTCCGGCCTCAGGACGAACTGCTGGCTCTCGATCTCGCTTAAGCGCAGCAGGTCCTCGACCAGTTTGCCGAGGCGCTTGGTGTTGGAATCGATGATACCGAGGAAGTTCTTCGCCTGTTCGTTGTTCCCGGGCGCGTCAAGCAGGGTTTCGACATAGCCTTGGATGGATGTGAGCGGGGTCTTGAGTTCATGCGAGACGTTGGCGACGAAATCGCGGCGCACCCGTTCGAGCCGTCTGAGGTTCGTGATGTCATACATGACGATGATGGCGCCCAAGGGTTCCGCTTGTCCCGAGAAAGGCGTCGCCTGCACCATCAGAAAACGTTCCTGCCCCTCGCGAAGCACCCGCAGCTCGCGCTTCTCCACTTGCTGTCCCCGC